>CAYLSS010000228.1:233-6554 GCA_964385765.1 uncultured Solibacteraceae bacterium | reverse complement strand
GGAACCGGTCGGCCGCAACACCGCTCCGGCGATCGGTCTCGCCGCGCAGTTGCTCCACCAATCCGATCCGGACGCCGTCTTGGGTGTCTTCCCATCCGACCACCATATCGATGCGTCCGAGCAGTTCGCCGACGTCGCCCGGTCCGCCTTCGAAGAAGCGGAACAAAGGCGCCTCGTCGTCCTGGGGATTCAACCTCGATGGCCGGAAACCGGCTACGGCTACATCGAGTTTCCAGAAGATTTCACCGCCGATGCTGGCGCCGCCACCAGGGTGCTTCGCTTCCGCGAGAAGCCGGACCTGGATACAGCGCGACAGTTTGTCGCTGCAAAACGCTTCTTCTGGAACGCTGGGATGTTCTTTTGGCGCGCCGACGTCATCCTCGCTGAGCTGCGGCGTCATCTCCCGAAAACCACCGCACTGCTCGCCTCCCTGCCATCGCTGGATGACGCGCGCTTCTCCGGCCAACTCGCCGAGACCTTCCCCCGCTGCGAGAATATATCCGTCGACTTCGCTGTGCTCGAAAAGACCGATGATGTCTTCGGCATCGCCGCCGGCGACATCGGCTGGAATGACCTCGGAAGCTGGAAGGCGCTCTACGAGCTGCTCGATCAGAATCACGGCGGAAATGTCGCCCTCACTGAGGCGCTGCCCGTCGCCAGCCAGGGCAACCTCGTCGACGCTCCGGGGAAACTGGTCGCCCTGCTCGGCGTCGACAACCTGGTGGTCGTCGACACTCCTGACGCCATCCTGGTCGCCGGACGCGAACGCGCCCAGCAGGTCGGCGAGATCGTGAAGCTGCTCGAATCTGAAAAGCGCGATGATCTTCTATAGCCGCTCGCGGAGCAACTGATCGGCTTTCCCGCTCTCGACGAACGTCTCGCGGCCCTTCTTCAACACCCGGTCCAGGATCCGCATCGCCTTGTCGACTTCCTGCTCCGTCATGATGTACGGCGGCAGGAACCGAAGCACGTTTTCTTGGGTGCAGTTGATCAGCAGACCATTCTCCAGAGCTTCAGTCACCAGCGGTCCTCCGGCAATCTCGAGTTCCATGCCGATCATCAAGCCATAGCAGCGGATCTCCTTGATGAAGCGGTAGTGCCGTGACAGCTCCTCGAGCTTGATCCGGAAGTAGCCCCCGAGCTGGTAAATCGACGGCAGCAACTCCTCCAGTATGTCCAGGAACTCGAGCGCGACCCTGCATGTCAGCGGGCCGCCGCCGAAGGTCGACCCATGGCGGCCCTTCCCGAGCGTCGAAGCGGCTTTTTCGTTCGCCGTAATTACACCGAGCGGCAGCCCGCACCCCAGCGGTTTGGCCACCACCAGAATATCCGGCAGCACCACGGGATCGAGCATCTGGTAGGAGAAATACTTCCCCGTCCGCCCAACTCCACACTGGATTTCATCGAACATCAGCAGCGCGTTGTGCTGGTCCGCCAAACGCCGGGCGGCGCTGACCATCTCCGGATCGATCAGACGCACTCCGCCCTCACCTTGTATCCCCTCGAGCACGATTCCCGCCGTATTCTGACTGACCGCCGCTTCGAGCGCCGCGACGTCGTCGCACGGCACGAACTTCACCCCCGGTAACAAAGGTTCGAACGGATCCCGCACCTTCTGCTGCCCGGTCACCGAAACCGCGCCCATCGTCCGCCCGTGAAATGAACCTTCCAGTGAAACGATCTCGTGCTTGTCTGAACTCACGGCACTGCCATGAGCGCGAATCATCTTCAGACCGCCCTCCATGGCCTCCGCTCCCGAGTTACAGAAGAAACTGCGCTCCAGACCACTGATCTTCGCCATCCGCTTCGCCAGCTCTCCCTGGTACTCGTGGTAGTAGAGGTTCGAGCAATGAATCATCAGCCCGACCTGCTCCTTGATGACCTTCAGAATTCGAGGATGAGCGTGGCCGAGCGCATTAACGCCGATGCCGCTGATCAGATCCAAATAGCGTTTGCTGTCCACGTCATAGAGCGTGCACCCTTTGCCCCGATGCAATACGACAGGATAACGTCTATAGTTTTGAACCAGATAATCGTTCTCGAGGTTCATGATTTCTTCCGCTTTGGAAGGTCCGGCGTTGCTGGCGGGGGTGTCCATATCCATTCATGATACTGCAACAAAATCAGACACCAAAGACGGATTTCAAGTTACCGGATCCGGATATCAAGACCGATGGCGTCGTGGTCGGAAAGCGGCGTTTCACGGCCCTCCCGCACGTCGTGGATAACCGCCGGATCGGCAACCTTCAGCCCGCGCGTGGCGAACCAATCCAGCTTGAGCGGGCACCGGCCGTCGTGCTCGCGAAGCGCCCAGCGAATGAAAGGAAAACACCATTGTGGCACCCACTCGGAAAGGCCCTTGTAGGTCCGCTCGTTCTCGAACTCGTAGTACATCGTATGTTCCCCGAGCCGGTTCGATTCCCTGTAGTCGAAACCGCGGGACTCGAGCATGTCGAAAAGCTCCCGCTCGAACCGGCGGTAAGGATGCAGGTAGTGATTGCGAATCACGTTGCTCGGCCCCATCAAAACACGCAGCCAGTAGCCGAGAATGGCGTTCCGCGCGGTCGAGGAATTGAAGGTCGTCGTATTCCAGTCCCCGCCGACCACAGCGGCTCCCCTCTCGCCAATGGCGTCGATAACCGCCTCTAACTGCTCGCGCCGGTGGCGTTGCGTCGAATTCGCATCCAAATGCACGCTCACGGCGGTTACCGTTGCATTCGGGAACACCACCTCCGCCGCAACCGCCGCCTGACGGCCGATCCGCTTTTCGCGGCCCGACATCTTGTCGATCCCGTTCGCCAGCGGAATGGCGCGCACGTTCCGGATCGGGTAGCGGCTCAATAATGCATTGCCGTGTAGGCCCAACTCGTTCTCGCCCTCGGTGGCATGCTCTTCGCCCGAGCCCTTCGCCAGGTTCAGATAGCATGGGACGAACGCGTAGTCGAAGCCCAGTTCCTTGGCCAGAGTCCGGGCGACATCGCGGTTCCCGGATCGCGCCATGCCGAGGTCCGTCTCGGACAACAGCAGGACATCGCAGGCACTCAAATACGGATGGCTGCGGAAGGCCTCGAGTTGTCCGTCAAGCTGAATGCCGCGCTCCAGATTCCAGGCCAAAAATCGGTAGCGGTCCCGCGCCGGCGCTTCGCCGCGGCTGAAGTGACCGATCTCAGGAGTCTCGAGAACATGATGGATCGTGCCGGCAAGACGCTGGTACTCCGGGTGTGCGTGGAGCTCACGGGTCGACTTGCATCGGGCCAGCACAGTCATTGACGGCACGATCCGGTCGCGGATCAGCCCTCGCATCTCCTCGGCTGATCGCTCCCTTCTCGGTGTTTCGACAGGCATCTGTGGATAGTCGGAGAAAGAACGCCCCCAAGGCCCATAATAGCTTGGCTGGGATGTCCGGATGCTCCAAGCTCGCTGGAAGGAAACGCTCGGTACTCGGCTGTCACCCTGTCGAAACACCCGCCGGGAAAATCTCGATCATAAGCTCGGGTTAGGATAGTGAGTTGACTCTTCTTCACCTTACATGACGGTAATAGAGCGGGATACTTCACTCACCGAACTTCTGCCCCTGATCCTGCGGGGTATCATCGGGGGCATTCTGATGGGCCTCGCAAACCTGGTCCCGGGAATCTCCGGCGGCACCATGCTGTTGGCTGTGGGTGTCTATCCGCACTTTGTCGAAGGTGTTGCTGAGGTCACCACGCTGCGCTTTCGGCTTCGAAACCTCCTGACCCTGGCGGCAATCGGCGGGGCCGCCGCGCTCTCAATCATGCTCCTGGCGGGCTCGATCAAGGGTCTGGTGGTCGATCATCGATGGATCATGTACAGCCTGTTCATCGGGCTCACGCTGGGCGGCGTTCCCGTCGTCTGGCGACTGCTGCGACCGTTGAACTCGCCGGCGGTTGTGGGCTGCGTCACCGGAATCGTAGTGATGGCGTTCATGGCGTTGTCCCAACCGGGAGCGGGCGCCGAACCCGGCGAGCGGGCCTACGTGCTGCTGCTGCTGGCCGGCATCGCAGGCGCTTCGGCGATGATTCTTCCCGGGGTCTCCGGCGGCTATCTGTTGCTCATTCTCGGTCAATACATACCGATCCTGACAGCAATCGATGAGGCAAAGACCGGGCTGCAGCTTCGCGACTGGGCGCGCGTCGCCGAGGCGATGCACGTCTTCATCCCAGTCGGCGTCGGCATCGTGATCGGGGTGGTCGGCGTCAGCAATCTGATGAAGCTTCTCCTGGCCCGCTACCGGAAGCCCACCCTGGGCGTTCTGCTGGGCCTGCTGTTTGGCGCGGTGCTCGGGCTGTGGCCCTTTCAGGAAGCTGTCGAGCCACGCCCCGGCGACGTCCTTAAGGGACGCACGATGACACCGGAAACTATTGCCGAGCTCGAGGTCGAGGACTATCCCCTCAGTCCCTTCACTCCTTCCGCCGGCCAAGTGGCCGGGGCCATCGCCTTGGTCGCGGCCGGCCTTGCCGCAACCATCGCCATATCGAGAATCGGAGGCCACGAAGAAGAGCCCCGGTAAGTCATGGAACAATCCATCGAACACTTCATCGCCGAATTGCACTGGGGACTGCTGGTCCTTGTGATCGTCGTGAGCCTGGCCGTGTTGGCGCGCGCCGCGGACTGGCTAGTCGACGAAGCCGTAGCCCTTTCAGAGAAGTCGGGACTCCCTAAGGTCGTCATCGGCGCGACCATCGTGAGCCTCGGCACCACCACCCCGGAAGCGGCCGTCTCCGTGCTCGCTGCGATTCAGGGCAACCCGGGACTGGCCCTCGGCAACTCTGTCGGCTCGATCATCTGCGATACCGGCCTGATCCTCGGCCTCGCCTGCGTCATCGCCCCGCTGCGGCTCAACCGTCAGATTGTGAATCGCCAGGGATGGATTCAATTCGCCGCCGGAGTCGCGCTCGTTCTTGCCTGCTTTCCCTGGCTGCGTCCCGGGCAAGTCTTCGCCTCCGGTGGGCGGCTCCCACAGTACATCGGTTTCGTCCTCCTGGCGGGACTGGCCGTCTATCTGTGGCAGTCCGTCGCTTGGGCCCGCCGTGGGAACCAGGCAGTAGCCTTGGAAGCACATGAACGCGATGTCGGTACCTCCACCCCCTTCATCCTCCTCAAGCTAATTGCTGCGGTGGCGCTTGTGGTGATATCCGCCCGCGCCTTGATTCCCGCCGTTGCCGAGGCGGCGGAACGGCTGGCCGTACCCGACAGCATTATCGCCGCGACTCTGGTCGCCTTCGGAACCTCGCTCCCGGAGCTCATTACTGCTGTCACCGCCGCCCGAAAAGGCCACGGAGACCTCGCGGTCGGCAACGTCGTCGGCGCCGACATCCTGAACGTCCTCTTCGTTGCGGGCGCCGCCGCCGCGGTCACCCCACAGGGGCTCACCGCCGGACCTCACTTCTTCATCGTCCTCTTCCCCATCATGCTCTTCATCCTGCTCGTGTTTCGAGTTGGAATCTTCGTTTCCGGCGAGTACCTGAAGCGGCCCTTCGGATTTGTGCTGCTAGGCGTCTATGCCGTCTACCTGGTGATCAGCTTTATGATTCCCGGCGTTGCGGTGCATCACTAATCACATTCCTGCCGTCCGCTCTTACACCGTCGTGAACGGGCGCCGTCTACTCATTCCACGGATGTTGATACGGGGCACGGTAGGGCCGCTGAAGCTGGTTGTTGGCCAATGCGTCGTTGGTGATTCGCTCGCGTTCCACATCCCAATCGACCCGGTTTCCGGCTTTGTAAGCGATCATGCCGAGTTGGACGGTCGCGGTCGATCGATAGGCATCCTCCGGTGAACACCCCGGCTTCCCGCTGCCCCGCACCGCCGCCAGGAACTCGTCCATATGGGCCGTTCCGGGATGGGGTCCGGTCTCCTCCATCACCCGCTTCTCAGTGTTCTTGTCCTTCGAGACGATCGTCCAGACACGGTCCGATGCAAAAACCGTCTCCTTTTCGCCGAAAAAGAAGATCCCGTTGGAAACCGTGCGGTCGTATTCGGCCGACCCCCACAAACGATGCCGCCACACCACCGGACACTCGTCGAATTCGAAGTGAGCGGTCAGCGTGTCCGGTGTCGTGATCTGACCGACGAGCTGATAGATGCCCCCAACTGCTGTGACCGACCCGGGCATGCCGAGCCCGAGCGAAAGCCTGATCGTGTCTATCAAGTGAATGCCCCAGTCAACCAGGTGGCCGTTTCCATAGGCCGCTTCGAGCCGCCAGGCCTTATGCCCGATATTGGGGCTGTAGGGTAGCTTGGGCGCCGGGCCGCACCACGCATCCCAATCGAGCGTTGGAGGCGGTTGTTGCGCAGTG
>CAYLSS010000228.1:0-223 GCA_964385765.1 uncultured Solibacteraceae bacterium | reverse complement strand
GAATCCCGCGGGCTGGCGCTGTAGTGGATGTTCACGTCCACCTGCACGATTCTCCCGGCGCTGCCCGACCGGATGTACTCCCGGGCGGCTTTGAAGCTCGCTGTCTGCCGCCGCTGGAAACCCACCTGAACAGTATTGCCGGCCTTCTTCCACGCCTCCACCATGGCCCTCCCTTCGCGGACGTCATAACTCAACGGCTTCTCGCAATAGATCGCGAGCCCCC
>CAYLSS010000227.1:0-6562 GCA_964385765.1 uncultured Solibacteraceae bacterium | reverse complement strand
GGTACGAGCCGCGCCCGCAGCAGATGGAGATGGCCGTCGCCGTCGACGCCAACGGTCACATGATCATCGCCGGTAACGTGGGGTCGTCGGAATTCCCCACCAATGGCCCCCCGCTCCAGGGTGGAGGCGGACTACAGCAACTGTGCTTCCTGACAAAACTGGATCCTTTTGCTCAGGCCGGGCAGGGGTTCCTTTTTTCGGGCATCTTCGGCGGAGTCAATCTCGACGAGGTCCATGACCTGGAGATCGACCCGTTCGGCAATATCTACATTGTCGGGACCACCTTCTCGGAAGATTTCCCGGTAACTGACAATGCCCCGCAAACCGAAGAGCCGGCCGATAATGCCAACGGCTACCTGGTGAAGTTCAACCTGGATCTCGGCGAGCCGCTTTTGCAATTTGGCACCTTTATCGGTGGCGACGGTCGCGACGAGGCTTTCGGACTCGATGTGGATGTGGCCCAGCGCGCTTATGTGGTGGGACTTACCGAGTCGACTGACATCTTCCTGAGCGGCAGCCCGGTTCAGGACGTATTTCGCGACCGTGGCGACGCATTCTTTACCCTCTATGACACCCTTAACGGCGGCATCATCTACTCCACCTATCTGGGAGGCACCGATACCGACTTTGCCGTCGATGTGGTGACTCCTCGCGATGGCACAGTCTTCATTACCGGGTACACCCTGTCCGGCGACTTCCCGGTCAGCGCTACGCCTTTCCAAGGCGGTCACCTCGGCGGTGGAGACGCCTTCCTGACCCAGATCGACTGGCAGGAGGCGGGCGCTGCCGGACTGGGCTATTCGACGCACATCGGCGGAACGGATCTGGATGCTGGTCAGGCGCTCGTAGCGGATCCGTCGGGCAAGCTGCACGTCGTGGGCTACACGCTTTCCACTGATCTACCCACCACGGCCGCGGCGGTCCAGTCAGTAAACGCCGGGAACGCGGATATTTTTCTGGTCTCCGTTGACCCGACGCTGCCCGGTGGCGAGGGTCTGTTTTACTCCACCTACATCGGCGGCGCTGGCGGCGACGTCCCCCATAAAGCGGTGCTCGACTCCGCCGGCGCACTCTACATGGCGGGTTACACGCTGTCTCCCGACTTACCCATTGCCGGCGATTTCTTCTTTAACCAGCATCAAGGTATCACCGACGCCTTTTTTCTCCGCATTGACCCCAACGCGCCGAACGGCCAGGGACTGACCTGCTCGTCGTACTTCGGCGGCAGCAGCCTGGATGTCGCAAACGGCATGGCGATCGACACTCTCGACAATGTCTTTCTGATCGGGTCGACTTTCTCGCCGGACTTCCCGATCAGCCCCAACGCCTTTATCGGGACCCAGCCCGCGCCGGTGAGCGCGTTTGTCTCCAAGTTCGGACCGTGTGCGGCGTCTGATGGATCGGGAACGTCCGAGCCGCCCGCAAACGGCCGCGGGGCGAGCGAGACCGGCTTTGGACGCCCGGCGCGCGGCGGCGGTCGCAGCCGCTAGTCCAGTAGTGTACAGAGCCTCGCCAGACTTCAGGTTAAGGGGATGAAGAGTCACCGAGACTAAGGACGAACCTCTCCATCACGGTTCTGTCATCGGGCCGCGCGTCGCGGAGGTCTCTGTCTGCGGCGTGGATGGCCGCGACCGCCTTCTTGAGCTGCAGGGGAGTGAAAAAAGTCGCCGTCTGGTGGATCTCCTGGGCTTTGCGGAACCATATCCTCGCCCCAGTGCTTCGAAAATGAGCTTCGATCTGTTTCGGATTCCGGAGCCGCATCTCGCGCGCCACCAGTGCCTGGCGGAACTGCGTTTCGAGAAAGGATAATGCGAGCGGCAGGTATTCGCCTTCTTGCACCAGAACGTCGAGCAATTCGAGCGCCGTACGCCGGTCGCCGCGCCCTAGCGCACCGACCAGTTCGAAGATCGTGGTTGCCTTTGCGCTCGGCACCATCCGCTGGATGTCCTCGGCGCTGACCTTGCCTCCCTCGCCCACGAAAAGCTGTAGCTTCTCGATCTCGGTCGCGATGCGCGTGGCGTCGCCGCCGACGGCGTCCACGAGCAGGGTGAGTTCTCCAGGTCCTATCGACAGGTGCGCCCGTCGCGCCAACTCCTGAGCCAGGCGCTGCGACTCGGACGGAGAGTACGGCGGAAACTCCACCACTTGGCGCTCCGGAATCGCGGAGTATAGCTTCCGCACTCGGTCGGCCTTCTTCTTGTCCTCGCCTTCCAGTTCGAACCGGCTCGATTCGAGCACGAGTACAACCATCGGAGACGGATCGCGCACGTAATCCTGAAGCGCGGCCAATCCCGGATGGTCGCTGGCGGCAGCGCGTCCCCGCGGCAGCAGCGCCTCCGCCGAGGAGGCCCAGATCAGCCGATTGGGCGCAAACAAAGACAGCGACCGAGCGTCGTCGATCACATCCGGGAGCGGAGTCTGATCGAGGTCATACAAGGTCAGACCGCTGTCTCGCTCCTCTTCGCTGAGGACCCTCTTGATCAGCGCGTGGCGGCAAACCCGGCGGCGGTACGCCTCGGCCCCCAGCATCAGGTAGACCGGCGCTGGCGGGCGTTCCTTCAGTTCGCGGACAAAGTCGCTCGGTTTCATGTCAGCCTTGTCCTACCGGGGCTAGAAGTTCTCGAGAATCGCGCTGACCACCGTTCGTGCTGTGTCAGCGCTGATACGCTGCAGCGCGGTATCGCTTTCCTCGAAGTAGGCCTCCTGATCGGCGCTGATCTCGTACCGATTCTGAACCGTCAGCCCGGAGTTCCGATACAGCATCTCACCGGTACCCTCGCGGACGAGCCGCAAATCCAAAACGATGATCACCTGCATGCCGGTGGCGCGGCCGGTCTGCGAGTCGAAGATTGTGGGGTACGTGAACTGGTTGACCACGCCTCCATAGAGGATCGCGTCGGCTTCCTCGGGCTTGGCGACCACCCGGTAGCGTGTCCGTTGGATGAACTCCCGTGTGATAGCCGCGGCCATCATCTGGGTCAGACGGTAGCGCTCGGTATTGTTATCGAAAGCCGGAACCGCGATCGTGCGAATCTCGTCCGGCAGCAGGTCAGCCCGGCCGGCGACATGGTAACCACAGCTACCGGCGGTTAGCATCGCCGCCAGCAACGCCGCCACTCGCTTCACGCGCGGCCCTCCACCGGGACCAGCAAGCGCGCCAGGGCAACGGAGTTCTCGGCAACCACCCGGTGATTGTCGGCCACAATCCAGCACCAGAATGCGCGCGGATTGTGGCGGTCCGGTGTGATCCGGCCGATGCTGATCCCGCTCTGGCCGGTGATACCGGCGTTGGTCGGCGGTTCCTCATCGCCGCTGCGCACTTCAACGTGGTTGCTGGCAAGGGCCTTGATCAACTCCGGAACTCCCGTCTCCTGCGACAACTCGACCCACACCGAGAGGCTCAGGCCGTGGAAAACCGGCGCCTGAATCAATCGCAGCGAGGGCTGCGAGCTTCCGGCCGTAAGCTTGCTCACCTCGTCACCAATGCGCCGCTCGACAGTCGCTAGGTCAACAAGCGCTTCCGGGCCGAGAGCCGGAAGCAGGTTGAAGCTGAGCTGAGCTCCGAAGACCTCCTTGGGCAGACTCTTGAAGTTGAGCAGGTTCGTTGTCTGGTGCTGTAATTCCGCGATGCCCGCCTTCCCGTACTGGCTCGCCGGCTCGAATATGTCCGCGAGAATGCGCTGGACGCCGAGCCGGGGCTGCAGGCGCTCGAGAAAACCAGCCAGTACGATTGCTCCCGGGTGCGCGATCCTGTAAGACTCAGCCCCCGGAGCATCGACGGTCGGGCGCTCCACAAGCGGCGCCCGCACGCTAGAAACGATGCGCGTATCCGGTGGTTCGGTGAGGTCGATGAGTGCTGGTGTCCGCGGCTCATTCTCCAAGGCGTCCCGGACCCGCCGGGCGCTATCCGGCGTCCCGGCCAGGATCAAAACCTCCGCCGAGGCCAGGTTGGACCCTTCGAGCACCGCCCCCACCATGACCGGCGTCCCGTCGAGTCCCCTCACAATTGCCGTCTCTGACTCCTCGCCCAGCGCGTGCACCAGCAGGTCCGGGGCGCGTTCCGACAAGACCTGTTTCACTTCGCGACCAATCAGCGAGTCATCTCCGACAATCGTGATCGACGGCTTTTCCACGCTTGAGTTTTTTCGCATCACAAGCTTATGCTACGGGATCCACCTGCCCCTCCTCGGAGGGCGACGCCGGGTACCGCCGGCGGATGAGGCCGCCGATCCAGACGATAATCCCGCTGCTCGCGTAGGCCACCGCCAGTGACACGAGCGCGATTCGGGAGTAGTTCCAGATCAGATAGATCAGGCTGGCAAGCAGAACCACCGTAATCGGCGATCGCGGCAGCAGATTCGCCTCTTTCAGCGTGCGGTATCGTAATGAACTCACCATCAGCATGGCAAGCACAAGCAGGAGTATCAGCCAGCCGATTGCATGGATCGGATGCGCGAGCGGCCGCGCGTCGAGCGCGTAGACAAAGGACGCGATCAACCCGGCGGCCGCCGGGATCGGCAGACCGGTAAAGTGCCTCTTATTGGAACGCTTCGAGTTCGTAGCCGCGGGGCTTCCCCGCGTGTTAAAGCGGGCCAGACGCACTGCCCCGCACAGTACATATAGAAAGGCAAAGAAATAGCCCGCCTGCCGCAGCGGACCGCCAAACGACTTGGCCAGACTGGCATCCACAAATGCAAAGCCCCATGCGAAAGCCAGGATCGCCGGCGCGAGTCCGAAACTGATCACATCCGCCAGAGAGTCGAGTTCGCGTCCGAAGATGCTCTCCGTTCTCGTAAGCCGTGCAATGCGGCCATCCAATCCGTCTAGCAGCACCGCCACTCCGATTGCGATCGCGGCAAACTTAAAACAGGCGAATGCCTCGACTGACCGCGATTGCGCCGCCACCGCTCCCTCGAAGGATTCCAGGATCGCCAGGTATCCGAGAAACAGGTTCCCCGCCGTGAATAGCGCGGGCAGAAGATAAGCCGCCCGTTGTGGCGAGGTTCCAGGACCATTGCGTTGAGATGTCTTATCCCTTCTCACGTGATTTCCGATTCTGTATGCTCTCTGACCGCCAGGATGCTCGACCCGCCCTTCACCCGGTCACCAACCCGGACATCGATCTTCCATTCCCGGCCTAGAATGACATCTGCCCGTGAACCGAATTGAATCAGCCCAACGCGCTCCCCCTTGGCAACGACATCGCCCGGCTTTTTGTGGCAGATGATGCGACGCGCTACCAGCCCGGCGATCTGCTTCATGATGACAGAGATGCCCTTGTCCTCTACCACCATCACATTCATTTCGTTCTGAGTGGAGGCCTCTTCCCTGGTAGCCAATCGGAATCGTCCGGGCTGGTAGTCGACCGAGCGCACCCGTCCGCCGATCGGTGAACGATTTACATGCACATCGAAGATGCTCAAGAAAATGCTGATCCTCTGGTGATGCGGACTTTCGGCAACGATCGCGACCACCTTGCCGTCGGCCGGAGAAACAGCCACGGGTCCGTCCGGAATCTCGCGCTCCGGGTCTCGGAAAAAGTGCACGCAGAACAGGGCAACGGCGAACAACGGAACTGCGAACAGCGGGTGTGTTATGTAGGAGACCAGTATCCCCGCGGCCGTCAACCCAACGGCATAGTAGATCCCAATGGCAATCATCCTCAAGAACCACTCCAGGCGGCGTCACACGGTGCACTCCGCTTCCGGATGATTTGCCTTTTCTGACATGCGGCACTCGGCGTGAACCGCCTGCACCGCTTTCTCAAGTCCATCGCGGCGCACCACAATCGCAATGGTCAGTTCGCTGGAACCCTGGGCAATTGCCTTGATATTTATATTCTCTCGCGAAATGGCAGTGAAAATCCGGCCGGCGATTCCCGGCTGTCCCTGCATGCCTTCTCCAACCACCGCCAGCAGTCCGACATTCTCGTCCACTTCGATAGGTTTCAGATAGCCGTGCGCCAGCTCCAGCGAGAGACCCGCTTCGAGGCATTCCTTGGTTTTTGCCAGTTCGCTTCGACGGACCAAAAAACAGAAGCTTTGCCGGTAGCTCGAGCTGGAGAAAGTCAGCACCTCGGCGTTGGCGTTCGCGAGGGCCTCGAGAGCGCGTCCCATGATCCGTGCGCCGGAGACGCTTGGGCTGGCCGGCTCGACAGACACCAACGCCACGTTCGACATCGAGGTGACCGCCCGCGCCCCTTGCGGTGCGTCGGCGGTGGCGGCGATTCTCGTGCCCGGTTTCTGCGGTTCGAAGCTATTCTTGCTCCAGGCGGGAATGTTCTTATCGATGAGCGGGGCAAGCGTCCGCGGATGCAGCACCTTGGCGCCATTGTAGGCAAGTTCGGCCGCCTCACGATAAGTCACATGGTGCAGTACGGCCGGATCCGGCACCAGCCGCGGATCAGCGGTCATGATCCCGTCGACGTCGGTCCAGATCCACAGCTCTTCGGCATCCAGGCAGGCGGCCAGCAGCGAGGCCGTGAAGTCCGAGCCGCCTCGGCCGAGCGTGGTGGGCAGCCCGTCGATGGTAGCGCCGTTGAAACCGGTCACTATCGGAAGGC
>CAYLSS010000226.1:0-6578 GCA_964385765.1 uncultured Solibacteraceae bacterium | reverse complement strand
ACTGGCGTTGCTGTATCGCTCATGAGGCAGTGGTCCTCGCCGGTGTTTCCGGATGGTGTTTGTCAGGAATAATGCGCACTGGCTGCGGCCGGGCGGTCGAGTAATCGTATGGTCCCCGCTCCACCATCGGAGTGCCGGTAAAGTTATGCGTGATGGGAGGCGAGGTGGTGTACCACTCGAGCGTGCGGCCGCCCCAGGGGTTATCCGGCGCGTCGTACTTCTTGCGGAGCGAGGCGAGCAGGTAACCCATGACGATGAACAGTCCCAGGCCGAGGATCCAGCTTCCAAAGGTGGAGAAGGCGTGCAGCGGCTGGAACTGGTCCAAATAGTTATAGTAGCGCCGGGGCATTCCCCGGCTGCCCAGTACGAACTGAGTCAGAAAAGTAGTATTGAAGCCGATGAAGATCAGGAGGGCGGCGATGCGGGCCCAACCTTCTGAGTACATGCGGCCGAAGATCTTGGGCCACCAATGGTGCAGTCCGCCGATAAAGGCGATTGTGGTGGAGCCCATCATGACGTAATGAAAGTGGGCAACGATGAAGTATGTATCGTGCAGGTGAACGTCGGTCGCGAGAGCCCCGAGGAAGAGGCCCGTCAGCCCTCCGATGGCGAACAACAGAAGGAACATGATGCCATAGAGCATCGGAGCGGTCATTTGAATCGAACCTTTGTACATCGTCGCGATCCAGTTCCAGACCTTGACCGCGGAGGGAATCGCCACCAGGAAGGTCAGGGCGGAGAAGACGGCGGCGGCGAACGAGCTTTGCCCGCTCACGAACATGTGGTGACCCCAGACAAGGAAGCTGATGAAGGCGATGGCGACGCTCGAATAGGCGATGGCCTTGTAGCCGAAGATCGTCTTCTTCGAATGGGTCGGGATGATCTCGGAGATGATCGCCATGCCCGGCAGGATCATGATGTAGACCGCCGGGTGGGAGTAGAACCAGAAGAAATGCTGGAAAAGAATCGGATCGCCGCCAAGCCGCGGATCGAAGATCCCGATCTCCCAAAGCCTTTCCATCATGAGCAGGAACAAGGTGATGCCGAGCACCGGGGTAGCCAGAACCTGGATGATCGCCGTGGCGTAGGCGCCCCAAACGAACAACGGCATGCGAAACCAGGACATTCCCGGAGCGCGCATCTTGTGAATGGTGGCGATAAAGTTGACGCCGGTGAAGATGGATGAGAAGCCCAGAATGAAGGCCGCCAGCGTCATCGTTGATACGGCGCCTTCGGTTGTGGTCGAGTAAGGTGTGTAGAAAGTCCAGCCGGTATCGACGCCGCCGCTGATCATGGCGGCCAGCGCGAAGATGGCACCGAGTACATACACCCAATAACTCAGCAGATTCAAGCGCGGAAACGCCACGTCCTTGGCGCCCAGCATCAGCGGCAACACGAAGTTGCCGAGCGAAGCTGGAATCGCCGGGATGATGAACAGGAACGTCATGATGGCGCCGTGCAGCGTGAAGGCCTGGTTGTACTGGTCGGCATCCATGATGGTCTTCTGCGGCGTCAGCAGCTCGAGGCGAATCAGCATTGCGAACACGCCGCCGAGCAGAAACGCGGTCAGGACGCTCCAGAGGTACATCACGCCGATCCGCTTATGGTCGAGCGTGAAGACCCATGACCAGATGCCTTTCTTCGCGTTCAGATAGTTCTTACCAAATGGATGACCCGCCGTGGCGCCGCCCGGTGTCGCGATTACATCTGCCATTCGCTCATCTCTCCTATTACTGCGTCTTAATAAACTCGATTAGCGCCGCGATCTCACGGTCTCGCAGAAGACCCTGGAACGTCGGCATAATGCCTTCATAGCCGCTACGAATCTTGGCCTGTGGCTGCAGAATCGATTCGCGCAAATAGTTCTCGTCCACCGCGACATCGGATCCGTCCGTCATCTGATGTGTTTCGCCGAAGATTCCCTGGAAGCTCGGACCGTCCCGCCGCGACCCGTCGAGCGAGTGGCATGTCTCGCATCCGCGGCTTTCATAGAGCATCGCACCTAACTCAGAAAGCGGCATGTTGCGAGTCCGTTCGTCGCCGAGTTCCTGCCACTCGCGAAACTTCTCGACGCTGTCGACGTAGACCTTGCCGAGCATGTCCGAATGGCCGCGTCCACAGTATTCGGCGCAGAACAGCGTGTGCACGCCCTCATCCCGCGGGTAGAACCAAAGGTCGGTGTACATGTTCGGGACCACATCCTTCTTCACTCGAAAGCTCGGCAAGTAGAAGCTGTGAATGACATCTTCCGAGGACATGATGAGCCTCACGGGCCTGCCGACGGGAACGTGAATCTCGTTGATCGTTCGCATGCCATCGGGATACTCGAACTGCCAGAGCCACTTCTTGCCGAGTACCTGTATCTCGAGGGCGTCGCCGGGCGCCGTGGTGGCGTTTACATAGCCGTGGAAACCCCAGAAGAAGATCCCGATCACGATGATGAGCGGAATTACGGTCCAAATCACCTCCAGCTTGAGGCTATGACTGATGTCCGGCGTGACGTCGTCCTCGCTGCGCCGCCG
This sequence comes from uncultured Solibacteraceae bacterium, assembly GCA_964385765.1. Classification (GTDB taxonomy): domain Bacteria; phylum Acidobacteriota; class Terriglobia; order Bryobacterales; family Bryobacteraceae; genus CAWELS01. The sequence goes on along the minus strand of CAYLSS010000226.1, from coordinate 4,056 downwards.
GTAGCGCCAGGCAAAGTACAGAGTAAGACCGGTGATCAAAATGAAAAAGAAGGCGGACAGGAATACGATCGCGAGAAAGAAGGTGTCGTGCTCGCCCGCATAAGCGGAACCCTCGGGTGGAAGCAGGATGTCCCGTAGCCAGCTCATTGTACGCTCACCATATCGCCGTCAGCGGCGGCTCTCAGGCGTTCACGCCGCCATAGTGAAAACAGAAACAGACTCAGAATAAGGACCACTAACACTCCTCCGGCCCTCATGATATTCGTGGCGAACGGCACGTAAGACTTCTCCGAAGGGTCGTAGTGGAAGCAAAACAGCAGCACGCGGTCAGAGATCTCGCCGATCGCACCGTTGGAAGCCTCGGTTAACCCGAGGCGCAGGTCGCGGGTCTTGAAGCGGATTCCGTAGAGGTAGCGGGATATGGTGCCATCCGGCGTCAGGAGCATGATGGCCGCCGCATGGGCGTACTGCTCGCGGCTCTCATCGTACTTGTAATGAAAGCCGACCTGCTCGGCGAGCTTCTTGACGTTGCCCTGATGGTCGGCGAGAAAGTGCCAGCCGGGCGCCGGCTTACCGTAATTCGTGAGATAGAGTTCCTTTTTCTTCCGCGCCAGGGCGAAGTTTTCTGTCGGGTCGATCGAGATCGTGACCACCTCGAACTCTTCTCCCGGAGTCCACGGGATCGCGCGCAGGGTCTTCGTCTGGCCATTTAGCACCAGGTTGCAAAGCATCGGACAGTTGTAATAGACGAGGTTCAAGATGACCGGACGCTCGCGGTTGAAATAGTCGCCCAGCCTTATCGGATAGCCACTCTCGGAGATGAAAGTCAGATCGAGATCGATCTTCTCGCCCAGCTTCTCTTCGATGCCGACGCCCTCGAGTTCCTCCGGCAGGGGCTGCTCGGCCGCCCCGAAGAGCAGTCCGGCAAACAGTGGCAGGCCGGTGGCTAAGCGCCCGATGCTATTGACGAAGCGCGCGATGCGAATGGCGAAGCGCCTGCCGAAAATCCAGACAGCCGGCTTATCAGTCGTCACTCTGTTGCTGCGATGCACCAGCCTCCTCCTCTTTGGTTACCTCGTAAGGCGTTGTTGGATACTTAAGTGCGCCCGTGCTGTATTCGGCGATGAGCAATTCCATTGCACGCTCGATGGTTAGGCGTACGGTTCCCTGTTCGCGATCGATGTATTCGTAGGAGTGCAGGTGCTGATCTTCGCGCGCCCGCAACTCCTGAAGGTCCTGACCTACCGGCTGGAGCACTCGCTCGTAAATCTGCTGCCCGTAGTTGACATCGTGGTAATACTGGATGCCCAGGATGATCACCACGAGCCCGATGATCGTAGCGAGCGCGAAGACTGCGACAAACCTCGCGTTAACTTCCTGGCGGTCAAAGCCGTCATCGTGAACAGGTTGATTATGAGTTGGCTCGCTCATTCAGGAAGTCTCCTTACATATTTTGATGTGTCAGCGCCTGACGAAGCCGCAAATCACCTACTGGAATCATGGGGTGGCTGCGCAGGCGGTACCAGAAAGCCAGTCCAAAGACGCTGCCCGTAGCCAGGAACGTAGCAACATCCAGCCACTGGATATGGAAGCCGTGAGGATGCACTGCCGGGAGAATCAGCCAGTGCAGGTCCATGCCGTGCATGACAAGGATCCAGACGGCGGCGACAGTCAACACGGTGAGGTTGCGCTTGGCCCCCCGGGAAATCAGCAGAAAGAACGGAATGATGAAGTGTCCGAACAGCAGCAGCAGGCTGAGATAAACCCAAGTTCCCTCTAAGCGGAGCCGGAAGAACTGCGTCTCTTCGGGAATGTCGGCATACCAGATGAGGAGGTACTGGGAGAAAGCGATGTAAGCCCACCAGATGACCAGCGCGAACATCCATTTGCCGAGGTCGTGGTAGTGCTCGATACTGATGGATCTCTTGAGCACGCCCGCGCCGCGGAAAGCGACACAGATCAGCGTCAGCAGCGCCATGAACGCCAGACCGCCGCCGGAGAAGACGTAGACCCCGAGGATCGTGGAGTACCAATGCGGGTCGAGTGACATCACCCAATCGACCGAGGCCATGGTTACCGTCGCGAAGAGGGCGATCAGCCCCGGAGCGCTCCACCAGCCGAGCGCGCGGCGCGCCTCCGGATTAGGCCCGCTGTCCTGGGCCACGGAATTCCGGTAAAGCGCCAGTGCCAGTACGATCCAGATGCCGAAGTAAATCACGGTGCGGACAAGGTAGAAGGGTGAGCTGAAGAAGAACGCCTTGAACCGCAAGTTTGGATTGTGAGCGACGTCGAAGTACGCGGGGTCGGCCCACTCGTAAAGGATCGGGATGCCGATAGCCACTGGAATGAACAGGACCACCATCGCGGGCAGGGTGACCATGATGGTTTCCATGAGCCGCCGCACGGTAACGCTCCAGCCGGCCGAGGTCACGTGCTGTACTGAGACAAAGAACATGGCGCCCCACACGATCGTGAGCCAGAACATGTAGTTCACCAGGTAGGAGCCGTGAAAGTTATAGGCATCGCTTAGCCAGCCGTAAGCGCTGGCGCCCCAGCCGATAACTCCGGCTAAGACCAGCAAGTTGCGAATCCGCGCCCACGGCGCGGCCTCCACCTCGTAAGGTTCTTTAAACTGCTCGAGATTGACGTCCGAATGCATTAGCGCAACTCACTCCGCAAATCCGCCGGTACATCCTCGATGGCGCCGCTCGTCGCCCGCTGCAGCGCGCGCACGTAAGCGACAATCGCCCACCGGTCGTCGTCTGGTATCTGGAATCGATAGCCGGGCATCGATCGCCGGCCGTAGGAAATCACGTGGAATATCTCGCCGTCGACCATCGACTTAATGCGGATGTCGTGAAGACTATTCGCCAGCCACAGGCTCTTTTGTCCTACAATGCCGCGGCCTTCGCCGGTACGATCGTGACAGGGAGCGCAGTAGATATTAAATCGCTCCTGTCCGCGCTTCAAAAGGTTCCTGTCGATGGGTCGCGGATTCACCGCGACATACATTCCATCCTCGGCCCCGGTGCGGTAACCTTCGTCGGCGTCAAGCAGCCCGATGGCGACCGTGCCCGCTACCGGTCTCCGGCCGGACCGGCCATCCCTGAAAAAAGTGTTCTCTTCCTGGGCCTTGAACTTCGGCTGGCGCTTCATGTCGGGGAAAACCTGAATCGGAGGTTTCTCGCTAGGCAGGTTCAAGCCGCATCCAACGAATGTGACCAGGACGCAGGCGAGAAGATAGCGGCGCATCAGCTTTCCTCCTTAACCACCACGGTCTGCTCGGCGCCGAGTTCGGCCAGGTCGGCGACGGTCCGTTCGGCGGAGAACTTCGGGTCATCGGCCTCGACGGCGAGGTAGAACTTGTCCGTGGAGAATGCACGGAAGGCATCCCACTCAAATAGAGGATGGTAGAAGCGGGGAAGCCCGTTGAGCGCGAGCATACCGCCCACCGCGCAGAACGCCGACAGCAGGATGGTCAACTCGAAGGTAATCGGAACCGAGTACTCGAACGCAAAATACGGCTTGCCCCCAATGACGAGCGGATAATCGACCGCGCTGGTCCACCATTGCAGCAGCAGTCCGCCCATCAGGCCGGCCGCGCCTCCCAGAAAGACCAGGAAGCCGAGCCGCGAGCGTTTGATCCCCAACACTTCATCGATGCCGTGGATGGGGAAGGGAGTGCAGGCGTCCATCTTCTGAAAGCCCTTATCGCGCAGCCCCCGGGCCGCCTCAAGCAACGCTTCTGGCGACGAGAACTCACCCACCGCGCCATAGATCTTCTCCTTTGCCACTAGTGACCTCCTTTCCCGTTTCCCGGAGACGGCATGATCGCCTTTACCTCTGAAATTGCAATTGCCGGCAGGAACCGGAGAAACAGCAGGAACATTGTGAGGAAGAAACCAATTGAACCGGCAAACGTGAGCACGTCAACCGGAGTCGGCGTGAACATTCCCCAGCTTGAGGGCAGAAAATCACGGTGCAGCGACGTCACGATGATGTTGAAGCGTTCAAACCACATGCCGACATTGACGATGAGCGAGACGACGAACATAA
>CAYLSS010000225.1:4179-6636 GCA_964385765.1 uncultured Solibacteraceae bacterium | reverse complement strand
GTCCAATCCCAGCATCGCCTCTCTTACCCCGCCAACGTCCGATGCCAGCACCGGCACGCCACGCGACATCGCCTCGAACACGATACGCGGCTTCGCGTCGTTACATAGCGACGGCGCCAGCAGGACCCACGATCGCGCCAGCAGCCTCTCGATATCATCAACCGGAGGTAGCAACTGCACGTTCGGCAGATCTTCCAGCGTTTCAATGTCCTGCTCGTTGGTGCCCCACATCGGGACCGCCGCGAACGGCACGTCCGGCAGCCGCCGGGCAAGCTCCACAAAAATCGAAATCCCCTTGATGCCGCACGGATTCACCATCACGACGAAGCCTTGGTCAAAGCGCCCGAGCCGGGGGAACGGCCCGCGTCCGTGAAGCGAGATCGGCAGGGTCACGGCTTCCATGCCGCCGTGCCGACCGATGTAGTCCCGCACGTAGTCACTCACGGCGACAATGCCGGCGACCCGTCGGAGATTCCCCGTTCGCTGCTCGCTCGAAAGCGCCGTGTCCGGACCGAACGGTAGCGACAGCGTGGTCCGGGCAAGGTAAACAACCCGTGCCGAGCCCGTCTCGATCGCCGCCGATAGAAAAATCTGCAGCGGATCGTCCGTCGAAATCAGCGTCCAGTCAGGCTGGAATTCCTGGATCTGCCGGACCAGGTGATCCCGGACCCGGTGAACGCTCGTCTCCGTGTGTACTTCGACCCCGTTCAAACGAAATACCACCAGGCCGCCGGCCGATGACTCGATCCGCACGTCGCGAGACTCGAGATCCGCCAGAAACGTCTGCAAACGCTGGGCGTCCAACGTCTCGCTGATCCTGGTGACCACTCGGCACTCGTGCCCCCGGCCCGCCATCTCCTCGAGTAGCAACCGATTCGACTTGTTGCCACCCCCATAGGCCGGATAGTACAACGAGTTCTGGACCAAAAGAAGCTTCATCAGGCGGTGCTACCGGGCATCCGCCTCTCATTGTACGATGTAGCGTGGACCTTCCCCCGATCCTCGAAATCCGGAAGCGCAACAAGCTCCGGTTGAAGGCCGCGGAATCCACGCTGCCTCACCTCGCCGACGAAGAATCGCGGAAACTCTTCCTTCACCATGTGAAAAAGCGCCTGAGCCCCACACGGATGAACGTGCCAACCGATGCGTCGACCCTTGTGCCGCTGCGCATCAAAGAGCTCAATGGCCAAACCATCTGGTGCCGCTCCGGCCTCGCCGACCTCGGCGTCGTCTATGACACCTTCGTGGGGCGATTCCACCTCCCCCCCGACACACAAGCGCCGGTGCGAACCATCCTCGACCTCGGCGCGAATATCGGCCTCACCATCGCCGACCTGGCGATGCAGTTCCCGGAAGCCCGAATCCTCGGCGTGGAGATCGACCCCGGCAACTGCGAATTGTGCCGCAAAAACATCGCGCGCTTTGGCGACAGATGCCGGCTCCGCCAGGCGGCCGTCTGGCACGAGCCCGGAGAAATCCTCTATGGCGGTGAGCGCGAGTCCGGCTTCGCCATCGGCGCCGGCAACGGCGGCGCCGCCGAACGCAGCGCTCCGGCTGTGACGGTCGCCGAATTGATCGACGATCTCGAAGTGGATGAGGTCGACTACGTCAAGATGGACATCGAGGGAGCTGAAAAGGAGGTCCTCGCCGCCGCAGACGATTGGCTTCCTCGAGTCCGCTCCATCAAGGTCGAGGTCCATCCCGAAAAAGCATCGACCCTCTACACCATGGGCATGTGCGCGGACCACCTCGAACGTCACGGCATGCGCTGCGAGGTCGATTCACGCCATCATGCTTGCATCATTGGACGGCGCCCGGCACCGCCAGAGGCCAAAACGCCTTGACCGCCCCGCCATCCCCCAATGGCGCCGTACCCGCTCTCCGTCGGTGTTGCGACCCCAAGGTCCGTTGTGTAACATTAAGAGCAGTATCGATTTCTTAACCCATCTTAAGGTCGGCCGTGGAAGTTCGTGCCCAAGGCCTGAGATTATCCAGATTCCATACGCAGGAAAGGTGGCACCGTGGAGGCCGGGAATCGTAAACTCATACGTCCGTCGTTGGCTCAAGTGAAGCAAGAGATGAACACTCGCCGCAATCAGAACAACAAAAAACCGGCTCCGCCGGAGCATACAAACGCCGAGAACTTCTACTATGTGAAGCAGATGCAGTCAAAGACACCGATGGTGCTCGTTCTCAAGGACGGGGAAGAACTCCACGGCACCATCGAGTGGTACGACAAGTGTTGCCTGAAACTCAACCGCGACTCCGAGCCGAATCTGCTCATCTACAAGCCCAACATCAAATATATGTACAAGATGTAAGCCCTCGCTATTCTTTCTCGCGCGCTTGTTCCTTCAGCTTCAGCCGGTAGGTCCGACGCCGGCCCGCCGCTTCGTAGCGACGCTTCTCATCCGGAGTCTCGGGGATCACCGGAGGTATCGGGACCGGCTTTTCATC
>CAYLSS010000225.1:2627-4169 GCA_964385765.1 uncultured Solibacteraceae bacterium | reverse complement strand
ACAAAAGTCAGGTAGGCCGACGACGTGTGGCGCACCGCCCCGTTGGTCAGGTCCTCCACTATTACCTTCACGCCCACCTCCATCGAAGTTCGAAAAGCCCGGTTCACCGACGATTTCAGCGATACGAGTTGCCCGATTCGCACCGGGTGCAGGAAGGTCATGTGGTCGATTGAGGCCGTTACCACCGGCCGCCGGGAATGGCGCATGGCTGCCAGCGCCCCAGCCATATCAACAAGATGCATGACGTGCCCGCCCAACAGATCGCCGAGTGGATTCGCGTTGGAAGGCAGCGCCAACTCCGAGTACTCGGAGAGCGATTGCCGGACGGGACGTCCCTCAAGCGTGTCACTCACGGCTACAGGATAGCGCGAAGAAAGACCAGTCAGGTCTTCCTTGGCCTTGACTTGGCCTACAATGGCGGATGATGCCGACAGACCGACTGGAAATGCTGAAGAATCTCGTCGACCAGAACCCGGTCGACAGCCGTACCCGCTACATGCTGGCCATGGAACTCGTTAACAGCGGCGACCTCGAAGGCGCGGTCGATCAATATGCGCGTATCAACGAATCCGATCCCGACTACATTGCCGCGTACTTCCATCGCGGCCAAACCCTTGAGCGGCTAAATCGCGCGGATGAGGCAAAATCCGTCTATCGGGTTGGAATCGAGGCCTGTTCCCGAACCGGCGACGAGCATAGCCAAAGCGAGCTCAAGGAAGCGCTCGAAGCGCTCGGCTAGGAGGAGTCATGGGGCGTCGTGCCGGATTGCCGATTGCGGCCATGCTGGCTTTGTTGCTGTCCGCCTCGGGGCAGACGGCCCGCATCGAGATGGACGCCGCCGAGCCCGCCGGGCGGCCCGTTTCCCGCTTCCTCTATGGCAAGTTCACCGAGCACCTCTGGTGGAATGTCTACAACGGCCTCTGGGCGCAGGTGCTCAAGAATCCCAGCCTTGAATCGTGGGACCTGCTAGGGAAGGGATCCGGCCGTGTTGAGGACTGGTTCGCCTCCGGTGGTTTCTTCGAGCATTTTCCGCACCTCGAACGGCAGCGGGTCCGGACCCCGGGCGTTGCTCCCTGGTGGTTCCCTTACGGCGATCCCAAGGTCCATTACGCGCTCGACCCCGACGCACTGAATTCCGAGCATTGCCAGCGGATCGCCGCGGACGCCATCGACGGCGGCGCGGGCATCGAGCAGCCGCTCTTCCTGCCAGTTCATCGCCAACACGCCTATGAGCTCGAGCTCTATGCCCGCGGCGATGCCGGTCTCCGCGCGGTCGTGCTGTCCGCGGGCGGAGAAGTGGCCGCCGCGGTGATGCCCGGCTCGGGCGGCGGCTGGCATCCCCGCTCGGCCGCGCTCGAGATCGACACGAGCCGGCTTGAGCCAGGTGCTCCGCTCTTGCTGCGCATCGAATTGAGCGAGCCCGGAGCCATCGCACTGGATCAGATCACCCTCTTCCCCTCCGACCACGTGGAAGGCTTCGACCCCGACATCGTCCGGATGTTGCGCGACTCGAAGCTGCCCCTGTTGCGCTTTCCCGGTGGC
>CAYLSS010000225.1:0-2617 GCA_964385765.1 uncultured Solibacteraceae bacterium | reverse complement strand
GGAAGACGGCATCGGTCCCGTCGAGCGGCGCCCGACCCGAACCAACCCCGCCTGGGGCGGCTTCGAACCCAATCACGTCGGCGTCGACGAGTACCTCGCGCTCTGCCGCCTGCTAGGCTGCGAACCCCTGATCTGTGTCAATGCCGGCGACGGCACACCGGAGGAGGCGGCTCGCTGGGTCGAGTACACCAATGGTTCCACCGACACCGGCTACGGTGCTCTTCGAGCAAAGAACGGCCACCCGGAACCCTATGGCGTCAAGCTATGGGAGATCGGCAATGAACTCTATGGCAAATGGCAGATCGGCCACTGCACTCCCCAGGAGTATGCGTCGCGATACGCGGAATTCCACGCGGCCATGAACGCTGTCGACCCCTCGCTCCACTTCCTCGCCATCGGCCAAAATGAGCAGTGGGCCGCTCCTTTGCTCGCGGAAGCCCCCGGGAAGGTCCGGACGCTGGCCATTCATGAACTACCCGGCGGCGGCATTCCCGCTCATGCACCGCCGGCCGCTGTCTTCGAAGAACTGATGGCCTTCCCGGCGGCTTTGCGCGGCAAACTCCTCGGACTCGCGGACCAGATGCGAAAAGCCGGCCTCCAGCCCCGGATCGCCATCACCGAAGCGCAGATTTTCACCAACAAGCGCCCTCTCCCCACCAACGACAGCCTTGCCGAAGCCCTCTTTCTGGCCGGCCTCATCCATATGTCGATCCGCGAAGGCGACCTGGTGGAGATGATCACCCATTCCGCCCTCGTGAACCATGGCGGCGGACTGCGAAAGCGCCGCGAGATCGTGTACGCGAACCCGGTGCACTGGGCGTCGGTGCTCTACGGGACCCAGTCAGGCCGCTACCCTGTCACGGTCCGGACCACCGGGCCGGACTATCGCTCACCGGGGCGGTACTTGGGCGGCACTCGCGGTCAGACCGTGGGATTGCTCGATGCAGTTGGCCTGGTTGATGAATCCGGCGATGAGCTGACTCTTATTGTGATCAATCGCTCCTCCGCCAACGCCATACGGACGCAAATCTCGGTCCAGGGATTCCGCCCCGAAGGAGAGGTGCTCTCCCGGACGCTTTCCGGAGAGAGCTACATGGCTCGGAACAGCCTCGAGCATCCCGATGCATCGGAATTGGTCGAAGGTCAGGCGAGTTTATCGGGACATACGCTGCGCTACGAGTTTCCGGCGCACTCGCTGGTGGAACTGGTGTTTCGCCGGAGCCGCTGAGGGCCTCTAGCAGCCCGTGGTGGAAGTAGTGCAGGTCGCGTTGCGAGCGCCACAGGGCCGGATGCTAGGCGCGGCGACGAGGGCGATGCGGGTTCATCATCGAGGCGCTGCAACAACGCAGACGGCCCTGTGCCGCCGCAACCCTTTGGGCAACAGGGATTTGCACCGACCACAGCGCAACCCTGGCAAATCACTCAATCCATTGCCAGAATCGTTGAGACGCTCTCATGCAGCAGCAAATCTCTGTTGCGCGACCTACACTACTTCCACCACGGGCTGCTAGCCGCGAACGGGAACCGCCATACAGACTCTTGCGCAATCTTCCGCCACGATCGGCTCCGCAATGTCCCTCAGTTGAGTCCAGTGCAAACTGCTGCCGAGCTCGCTGTCTGATCCGGCGGCAAGTTCCGATCCACCCCAGATCCGTTCGTGGGGCTTGTCTTCCGCCGCCTGGAACGCGGCGATCAGCTTCAGCACCTGGAAGCTGTCCTCGTCATAAGCCGACCCGCGAATCACGCTGTACGTGTACCGCCCCGTGGGGCGTGAGCAGATCAGGCTGATCAGGTTTCGATGCCCTCGTGCGGCCAGCACGAGGCGCGAGTTCGGATCGCCCTTCTCATCCACAATCACGAAATCATGCGGGGATTCGTACAGTATGTCCGGGGCAGCCGTCACCGGCGTCGTTCCCGCCCGGCGGTGGATTAAGGCGTACACCCGCTGGCAAACCGCCCATATCGTGCTCGTCACCAGCTCATCATCGTTTTTGCGCTTGCCGGCCATTCGCTGCGCCCGGTATGGCTCGAACACCCACGTGAAATGGTTCCTTTCTAGCTCGTCCAAACGAACCGGGTAAAGACCTCCGCAAACGTCAATCTTGTTGTTATATTGGACGATCCAGCGCAGTTCGGGGGATCCTTCGGCCCGCTCGAGCAGGTTGTGATATTCCAGCACCGCCGCCGCCAGGCACACGTCCTGATCGGCGTTCCAGACATATACGTGAACCGGGTCCTTCCGCTTCAGCCAGCGTTCCATCAACCGTCCCTGACGGACGGCAATATAGGCTTGCATGGCGGCACTCATCGTGGCTTCCCGGACCACCCCTTTATGGTGGTCGAAGTGGACCCGGTGCCCGATATGGCCGGGAACGTCATCGATGACCTCCAAGCCAATCGAATACTCGGGGGTCTCTTCGATGAAGTGGTCCCAGTTTTCAAACCGTTGCGAGGCAACGTGAAGTTGTATGTTGCGAAAACCTTGTTCCATGGCGTTCGCTGCCAATGACGTCTGGCATCCTTCCCAGCCCCGGCGCTTTCCCGGCGCCGGACCCTTGCATGGTGGGCCCTGTAGGATTTGAACCTACGACCGACGGATTATGAGTCCGCTGCTCTA
>CAYLSS010000224.1:0-6653 GCA_964385765.1 uncultured Solibacteraceae bacterium | reverse complement strand
CGTGGCGGCGTCGCGCCTCGAGACCCGCTCTCCAGGCTTCACGACGTTCGAGGTGCGGATCGGCGCCGACCTGCCGGGGCGACTCACCCTGCTCGCGGCGTTCGAAAACCTGGCCGACCGCTACTACTACGAACACCTCAACACCCTGAATCCGTTCACCCGGGAGCGCATCCCCGAACGAGGGCGCGACATCCACTTTGCCGTCAGCAAGCGCTGGTAGGGGCCCGCTGAGTCGCCGGCAGTAACGTGGGCGCCCTCGTCCGTGCGCGATTCCCTGGTCGCGCTTGTTCGGCCAGCGTGGTGCAGGGGTAGAGGCCGGCCAGGGGCAGGCCGGGGTCCACTTTACACACCGGAGTAACCGGGTTCCGTGCGCCGAATCCGTTTCAACTCGCGTCCGTTCCGCACAACATTGAGGCTGGGCGATCACGCCATGAAGATGCAAGCGGCCGGCTAGACGATTGGATATCAGGTAGCAGTGCATGAAGTGCTTGTGTCGCGAGCTTCGTCATCCTCGTTGCGCTGTGCGAAGTAGTCTTTAACATAGGCCTGCAGGCCGGGTTTGTGGGACTTCCAACGCCAGCAGCCCTGCTCGGTCAAGGCGATGTCGTTTTCCGGGTCGAACCCGCGGCTGGCTACGCCCCGATGCCGATCCCGGTACCTGCGCCCCGCCAGGTCGCCGTGCCAAAGGTGGAAGAGGGGACCGCGAAGCCATTCCACGCGGCCGCGAACGTCCTCATGGAATGGCCGCGCCCAATCCAGGTAGTGCCGGCGTCGTCGCTCGTCCATCGCCATTGTGATGATCGGCCTGCCGGGTTCTCCGGCGGCGGCGCACCAGATCGCCTCATCGCCGCCGCCAACAATGCAGCAGTCATAGAGGCCGTGTTTATCGAGCAATGTACGCTTTGCGGCCCAGGCAAATCCCCACGCTGTGCGATTCCCGGTCCGGGCGCCGGATCTGAGATCCCACTCGCTCACCTCGCCGGTCGCGAATCTTGCGACAACCGAACGGGCAAGGTGATCCTCGCTCCGTCGAGAGATTCTCTCCGGGCCTACATCGGGGGGCAGGTCATACTGATCGTCGAACAGATGGACCAGGCTCGACCGCTCGAGTGCCTCGCCCGCCCGCTCCATCCAGTGCTCGTCGCCGAAGATCACGTCGCAATCCAGCCAGGCCAGCACGTCGCATTCCGGGGGTAGAGCCCCAATCGCGATATTGAGCAAGCGTTCTTTCTGCCACAGGATGTCCCCGCCCTGAACCTGAATGAGAATATCGGCGTCGGCCGGGGTGAGCACAAAGTCGCCGGACAAAGACCATTCCACCGTCGCCAGTGGCGCTTCAAGCCGGTCGCGAAAAAATCGATAGTTTTGGAGCCGGCGCCGGTAGCCGACCGGGTTGAAATAGCAGGTGATCGCCCAGAGCATTTTTCATCATAGGGAATCCGGCGGAAGCCGCAGCGACGCAGCCGCAAGACTCATCGGGATCGCCCCGCCTGCCGCAGGTTCCGGAGTTGATTCAATAGCTGTTGCGCCTTGGACGGGCGCTCCCCGATGACGTTGACCCGCTCGCTCGGGTCCGCGGCAAGATTATAGAGCTGCATCGGACCGTCGCCGTCAAAGGCGGCTTTCTCACCGCGCGGATGGGAGAATCCTCCACTGCCACTGCCCAGGATCAACTTCCACGGACCTTCGCGGATGGCAAGCATTCCGCCGCCGGAAATGTGGACGATGCGGCGGCGTCCGAAACGGCGGCCTTCCTCGGGGATCAGCAGCGGGAGGAGGCTGAAGCTGTCCTCGCCGGCGTCGTCTTCCATCTCCCAGCCGGTGATTTCGGCGATGGTGGCGAAGAGATCGGTGAGACAGACCGCGGCGTCCGAGACGGTTCCGGCTCTTACCTTGCTGTCCCACCGCACGATGAGAGGCACGCGGTGGCCGGCCTCCCAGGCATCGGACTTCAGCCCGCGCCACGGTGCGTTGGGAACGTGGCTGTAGAGTTCCGTAACGGTGCCGATTTGATCCATCATGCCCAAACCGCTCCGGGCGGGCGATCCATTGTCCGACGAGAAGACGACGACCGTGTCGCGGAGCAGACCGTTCCGTTCCAGTGACTGGACCACCTTCCCGAGGGCGGCGTCCATCTGGTGGACCCAGTCGCCGTAGGGCCCCGCTTCGCTCGTGCCGCGGTGCTCGCCCGAGGGGACAATCGGCGTATGGGGCCCGAGCAACGGCATGTAGAGGAAGAACGGCGTGTCAGGGTCGCGGGCCCGTTCATCGAGCCATTCCAGGGCGTGGGCCGTGATTGTGGGCTGCGCCATCCAAAGATCCCAGCCCGGCATCATTGGGCCAGCGCGCTGGCCTTTGTGCCGCGGCATTCGATCAGTGGGGTTGCCGAGGACACGGTCATTTTCGATGAAGGCATAGGGCGGAAAGTTGGGCACGTCGTCTCCGAAGTAATGGTGGAATCCCCGCGTGGTGGGACCGCCGCGGACCGGGCGGGCGAAGTTGATACGGCGCCCCAGTTCCTCCTGCCGCCCGGCCGGAGGGTTGATGCCGTCCAGCTCATCTGAAACGTACTGCCCATTGCCGACCGGCCAATCCCAGCCCAGATGCCACTTGCCGATGCAGGCGGTGCGGTAGCCTAGCGCTTGCAGCGCCGAGCCGAGTGTCTGCCTGCCCTCTTCGATCATCGGCTGTCCCCAGCTCTGGACGATGCCTTGCGGTAGGCGGGACCGCCATGGGTAGCGCCCGGTGAGCAGACCGTAGCGCGATGGCGTACAGACCGACGCGGCGGTGTGTGCATCGGTGAAGCGCATTCCGACTTCCGCCAGCGCGTCGATGTGGGGAGTCGGCACGCGGGAGCGGGGGTTGTATATCCGCGGATCACCGTAGCCCATGTCATCGGCAAAAACGATGACGACGTTCGGTGGCTTGGCTGCAACGCCCAATACGCACAAGAGAAAGACGGCGAAAATCCGAAAGAGGGTCCGTCGCATTCCCGGCCTCGCGCTGGCTTCGTTCAGCCCCAATTTCATTGTTTCATTCCTCCGCCAAACAACATATCAGGCGGCGGGGCGGCGGTTCGGTGTGCGACTTGGAGACCGGGTTCCCAGCAGGCTATACTCGCTGTGTCGAGCTGTAAACACTACCTTGCGAAGACTGGATACTGCAATCGTGGGTTTCGGCCAACTGGCCGAGCAATACTATGTCCCCGCCCTTCGGACTCTCGAGGGCATTCGTGTGACGGGGATTGCGGACCCACTGGAAGCGGCGCGAAACCGGGCGCGGAATGCCTTTCCGGAGGCCGTGGTGTGCTCGCAAGCTGGCGAAATCATCCCGAGAGCCCCGATGAATGCGGTCCTGGTGGCTTCGCCGCCCACCACTCACTGGCCCGTATGGCAACTGGCACGAGAAGCAGCGATGCCGGTTTTCATGGAAAAGCCGTTCCCGCTTCCGGAGAACCTCGAGGAGTTCGAGGCTATCTCCCAGACGAGCGTTCCCCTGATGGTGAATTTCAATCGACGCTTCTGGCCTCTCTACCGCGAGTTAGGAGAGCGCTGCCGGGATGGAACGATTGGCGATCCTCGATGGGCCAGGTTTCAACTTCATGTCAATGCCCGGCGCTGGTCATCGGTGACAAACCATCGCCTGGACGAGAAGGAAGGCGGCGCCCTGCAGGATCTGGGGTCCCAAATGGTGGATCTGGCGCTCGCCACGTTCGAGCAGGATGTTCAGGCGGTCGAGATCAGCACAAAGGGGCCCGCGCAGACACGAGTCAAGATCCGCATGCTGCTCGCGGGCGGAGTGGATGTCGAATGCGACGTAGCTTATGCGGCGCGGGCTTGCGAGCGCGTCGAAATTCAAGGGAGTCACGGAACGCTGCGGATCCTGGAGCCGAACATGGCGCTGCGGCGCGAGCCATATGACTCATGGCTCCATCGCATTGGAGCCGTGGCACAAGATGGCTGGGCGCTCGCCGGCCATGCATGGAACCGGGAGAGCTCGCTCCTGAGATACAGCATTCGCCTGGCGCTCCAACGCTTCTTTGAAACTGTCCGCAGCGGGGGAGGATTCGAGCCGGGCTCCCGCGCAGCGCTGCGGACCGCTCGCGTCCTGGCTGCCGGGAAACCCGCGGTCCGAGCAGGGGTGCCTCGTTGAAACCGTCCCTGGTCATGATCGGCGTCGACGCCGCCGACACAGACTTCCTTCGTACCCACAGGGCTTCGCTGCCCACATTCCGGCGTCTGATGGAGGCGCCGGGATTCCGCGAGATCGGTACCACGTCCAGCCTGCTGACCGGCTCTGTCTGGCCCACCTTTTATACCGGTAAAGGGCCGGGCGAGCACGGCATCTACCATCATCTCCAGTGGGATCCCAAGCAGATGATCCTGCGCCGCGTCAGTGATGACTGGCTCTTCGCGGAGCCATTCTGGTACGAACTCGACCGAAGCGGCCGGAGTGTGATTGCACTCGACGTCCCGATGACTCTTCCGTCACGGCTCGAACGTGGTATCGAGATCCTCAACTGGGGCTCGCATGACCAGCTTTGCCCGTTCGGGTCCAGCGATGGCGGGTTGGCGAAAGAGGTTCGCCGGCGATTCGGGTCGCATCCCATGGGCGCCGAGATTCCGGTGAACAAGACGACGGCAGAGCTTCGGCGTATCCGTGACTGCCTGGTGGAAGGAGCCCGCCAGAAAGGCCGGTTCATCCGATGGCTGCTCGATGCGCGTCCGTGGGACTTCTTTGTAACGGCTTTCGGCGAGCTTCATCGCGGCGGCCACATTCTCTGGCCGGAAGAGGGCGTCAAGGACTCGGTGCTGCCGCCTGACGCCCTGCTCGATGTCTACCGTGCAGTCGATACGGCGCTGACGGAGGTCATCGCGGCGGTCGAGAAGCGGGGCGCTTCACTGGTCGTATTCGCGCTCCATGGCATGGGCCCGAACCGGTCTCAGGAACACTTCGTTCCGCAGGTGATGGACCGGTTCCGCAACCGCTCTCAGCCATCCGAGCAGGAGAGAGGCGCGACCGGGCAGCGAAGCCTGATGCGCACTCTTCGGGAGCGCGTGCCGGCCAGTTGGCAGAACCTGGTCGGGCAGGCGGTGCCGGTTTGGGTCCGCGACTGGGTTGTCATCCGCCAGATTTCTTCTGGCTATGACTGGCCGGCGACACCGTGCTTCCCGCTTCTGGCGGACTACAACGCCTATCTTCGCTGGAACCTGGTTGGCCGCGAGCGCGAAGGGATGTTGGATGCATCCAGCTCCGACTTTGCCGCCGTCAAAGCTCGCCTGAACTCCGTCTGGCGAAACCTGCGCGTATCGCCTTCCGGCGAGCCGTTGGTAGCCGAGGTCGTGGAGGGTGCAGCCGCATTCCCGGGTCGGCGATCTGATTACCTGCCGGACCTGATCGTTACCTGGGCCCCCGAGGCGCCGGTCACGGCCATTGAATCCGAGGAAACGGGCCGGATCGAGGCATCGCTTGCCACGGGTAGAGGTGGCAATCACAGGCATACCGGCTTTTTCTCGCTTGTCGCCGGCGACCCCGCTGTACTGGATCGAGTAGAAGTCGATTCGATTCAAGGGCTGTCGAAGCTTGCCATGGCGATGATGCACGTCAGCAAGTAACCGGCCTCCCCTCCCTCGATGAGGGCTTGGACTGAATTCGCGGTCGGGTTACTCTCTCTAAAGAGAGGAATGCCGATGCCAACCAGACGCGACATACTGTTCGGAGGTCTTGCCGCTCCAGCCATTCTTCGCCCGGCGGACGCCGCGCGGAACTATAGCTGGGAAGAGATCGACAAGATAATCGCTCGGGGAGATGTGGAGGGCAAGTTGACCCGGGACGATCTTCCCACGCCGGCGCTGTTGATGGACCTGGAAGCGTTCGAGTCCAATGTGGCAAGAATGGCCCGGCATGCCAGGCGGAGCGGAAAGTCTCTCCGACCGCATGGCAAGACGCACAAGTGTCCCGAGATTGCACGGCGACAGATCGAAGCCGGGGCCGCCGGAATCTGTGGAGCCAAGATCAGCGAGGCCGAAGTATTCGCTAGGCATGGCATCAGCGGATTGCTCGTAACCACTTCCGTAATCGGCAGGCACAAGATCGAGCGCGGCGTCCGGCTGACGGCAAATCAAGCCGATACGATCCTTTGCGTCGATGATTCACAAAACGTCCGGGATCTGAACGCCGCCGCCGGCGAGGCGGGAGTCAAGCTCAACCTGGCGATTGACCTGTTGGTGGGCGGGCGCACCGGCATCCATCCCGGCGATGCCGCGCTCGAACTCGCCCGGCTGATTGACCGGCTGCCGAACACCGGGCTCGCCGGCATCCAGGCGTATGTCGGGCCCGCGGCACACGTGGTCGGCTTCGAGCAGCGCAAGGAGAGGTCGCGGCAGGAGATGGCGGCGGCAGTCGAGACCCGCCAGTTGCTGGAACGAAGCGGAATCGCATGCAACTGGCTCAGCGGCGCCTCGACCGGTACCTACAACATCGACTCGGAAATCGACGGAATGACTGAGTTGCAGCCGGGCAGCTATGTCTTCATGGACCTCGATTACAACCGGATCGGCGGGAAGGACGGTCCGGAGTACCGGGACTTTCAGAATTCACTAACCGAAGTTCGTCACGAGACCGGGCAAAAAGTGGCTAAGTCGTTTGGAATC
>CAYLSS010000223.1:6066-6674 GCA_964385765.1 uncultured Solibacteraceae bacterium | reverse complement strand
AGGAACGGCTGAAGGCGCTCGAAGAGCTGACTCCCGAGCAAGAGCGCCGGCTGCGGCGGGAATACCAGCGCTTCCAGAAGCTCCCTCCCGAACAGCAGCAGCGGGCTCGCCGCGTTTATGGTCGCTTGAACGAGTTACCGGCAAACCGGCGTTCCGAAGTGATCGAGGAAATCCGCCGTCTCCGGCGGATGTCGCCCTCCCTACGCCGGGCCAGGGTCCAGAGCGAAGAGTTCCGAAAGGAATTCAGCGCCACTGAAATTCGCTTGATGCGGGAGATGCACCGGGTAATGCAGGAGTCGAAGTAACGACCTGGGAAAAAACGGAACCGAGTTCCTGCCCGCTTCCGGTCCGGCATCAAGAATTCTCGGAACCGGCAAATAAATGAACCAACGAACCTGCCCTGGCTACGATTCCTTCAGTGCGTCAAGCAAGGCGGGAATGACCTCGTACAGATCGCCGACGATGCCATAGTCGGCGACCTCGAAGATCGGGGCGCTGGGGTCCTTGTTGATCGCCACGATTGTCTGCGATCCCTTCATGCCGACCAGGTGCTGGATGGCGCCGGAGATACCGACGGCGACATAGAGCTTCGGCGTGACTGTCTGGCC
>CAYLSS010000223.1:0-6056 GCA_964385765.1 uncultured Solibacteraceae bacterium | reverse complement strand
GCCGTTGTCGCAAACAGGACGGGACGCGGCCACCTCGGCGCCCAGGGCTTCGGCCAGTTCCCGGATCATCTCCAGGTCATCCTGGTTCTCCACGCCTCGTCCGGCGGCGACGATCCGGGAGGCGGCGCCGAGATCCACCGTAGCTTCGGATTCGCGGAAGGCTTCGCCGGGCCTAGTGCGGATGGCGCCCGTGTCCAGCTCGGGCGTGACCATCTCCACTTGGGCGGAGCCAATCTCGATCTGATCGGCGCGGAAGGCGCCCATTTGCAGGGAGACGAAGTAGGGCGCCGGACCGCTCGCCCGCACGTCCGCGAGCAGCTTCCCCTGGAACACCTGGCGCACGAACAGCGGCCCCTGGTCATCCTCTTTGATGGCAGTCACGTCGCTGATGAGTGACTGGCCCAGACGGGTGGCCAACTTGGGTGCATAGTCGCGGACCTGGTAGGTGTGGGGGAAGAGAAACCAGCGCGGCCGGGCGGTCTGGATGAGAGCGGCGAGGGCGGCGGTGTAGGCGTCGGGCGTATATGGATCCAGCGAATCGTGTTCGACGGAGTAGACGGTGGCCAACTTCCAGGCGGCGGCCTCGGCGGCCAATGGCGTCACTCCGTGACCGACGACAACCCCGGAAACGGGCTGATCCAGCGCCGCGCCAAGCTGTTGGGCGGCGGCCAGGGCCTCCATCGCGGCTGGATGCCAACGGCCGGCGTTTTGTTCCAGCAGAACCAGTATGCTCACAGGGCCCTCGCCTCGTGCTTCAGCTTCTCGACCAGGCCGCGGGCGGCTTCGTCGGGATCGCCCTCGAAGATCTGCGCCTGCCGGGTGCGGTCCGGGACGTACAGCCGATCGATGGCGGCCATCGGTTCGAGCGGCACTTCCAGTTCCGAGGCGTCCAGACTCCTGACCTCTTTAGAGCGGGCTTTCTTGATACCCATCAAGGTGGCGTAACGAAGCCGCGCAATGCCGGACTGCACGGTAAGAACGGCTGGCAGGGGCAGTTCGACATGCTGAAAGAAGCCGCCCTCGAGTTCGCGACGGACTCGCAGTCCGTCGCCGCTCTGCTCGATTTGCATGACGATCGTGGTGTGCGGCAACCCCAGCAATTCCGCGATGACGACACCGGTCTGGCCGTAACCCAGGTCGTCTGATTGGAGACCGGTCAACACAAGGTCCGGCTGTTCGGTTTCGATCGCTTTGGCGAGGAGCCGTCCGGTGGCCAGCGCATCGAGGCGCTCCGGATTGTCGACGGCGATATGAATGGCGCGGTCGGCACCTTTCGCCAGCGCTTCGCGGACGGTCTTCAAGACCCGCTCGGGACCGGCGCAAAGAGCGATCACCTCGCCGCCCGCGTTCTCCTTGAGTTGCAGAGCCGCTTCCAGGGCGTAGGCGTCGGGTTCGTTCAACTCGAACTCGAGATCTTTCTCATCGATCCAGCGGGCATGGGCGCCGGCACGGAATACCGAGTCGCGATTCGGGACCTGCTTGATGGTGACGATGCACTTCATGTTCGGCGGAAAGCCGGAGGGGCGGATTGGAACGCCCTCCTACTGAAACTTCTTCAATATTAAACAACCATTCGTCCCACCGAAACCGAAGGAGTTGGTGAGCGCATGAGTGATGGACATGGGCCGTGCTTCATGGGGGACGAAGTCGAGCTGCGCGATGTCCGGGTCGCGGACGTCGTGGTTCCGTGTCGGCGGGGCGATCTGATCGCGGAGGGCGAGTACGGTAATTCCCGCTTCCAGCCCGCCGGCGCCGCCGAGAAGATGGCCGGTCATGGACTTGGTTGAGCTGACCGCGATCTTCGGCGCATGATCGCCAAAGCAGCGGGCGATGGCCGCCGCCTCGATGCGATCTCCCACCCCGGTCGAGGTGCCGTGAGCGTTGATGTGCTGCACGTCCTCGGGCCTGATCCCGGCGTCGCGGAGCGCGGTTCGCATCACGCGATAGGCGAAGTCGCCGTCGTCCGACGGAGCGGTGATATGGAACGCGTCGGCGCTCATTCCGTAGCCGACGATCTCGGCCAGGATCCGGGCTCCGCGCCGGCGGGCAAGTTCGAGTTCCTCGAGGACCAGGATGCCTGCGCCTTCGCCGACGATGAAGCCGTCGCGATCCTTGTCCCACGGGCGGGAGGCCCGCTCGGGTTCATGATTGCGCTGCGAGAGAGCGCGCATGGCGGCGAATCCGCCGATGCCCATGGGCGTGATAGCGGCTTCAGTTCCGCCACAGATCATGGCATCCGCGTCGCCGCGCTGGATGATCTTGAACGAATCGCCGATGGAATGGGCGCTGGTTGTGCAGGCGGTCGCGGTCGCCGAGTTCGGACCCTTGGCCCGGAAGCGGATCGAGACCTGGCCGGCGGCCAGGTTGATGATGGTGGCGGGAATAAAGAAGGGCGAGATGCGCCCGGGTCCCTTGGCCAGCAGGCCCCTGTGCTCGCGTTCGATGACCTCGAAGCCGCCGATCCCGCTCCCGATGTGGACGCCGACATGATCTTCCAGTTCCGGCGAGACCGTCAGGCCAGAGTCCTTCATCGCGAATTCGCTGGCGGCGATTGCGAACATGATGAAGCGGCCGACCTTCCTTACTTCCTTCCGGTCCAGGAAACGGGAGGGGTCGAAGTCCTGCACTTCGCCTGCAATCTGGCAATTGAACCCCTCGGGATCGAATGACGCGATCCGTCGAATCCCATTTCGGCCGGCCTTTATGGCGGACCAAGTCTGTTCCGTTCCGACGCCGACCGAAGAGATCAGGCCGACACCAGTAACAACTACTCTGCGCGACAATTAAGTACTCCGTTGTGTTGAGGGATGACGGATGCGCGAGGCGAGATGCTACTCTTTGCCCGACTTCTGTTTGATGTAATCGATGGCATCTTTGACAGTGGAGATCTTCTCGGCATCCTCATCCGGAATGTCGAGGTCGAAGGCCTCTTCAAAGGCCATCACAAGCTCGACGATGTCGAGCGAGTCGGCTCCGAGGTCATCTGTGAACGAAGCTGAGTCGTCCACCTGATTCTCGTCAACGCCCAACTGCTCGACGATGATCTCCTTCACTTTAACAGCAACAGCCATGATTCCTCCAATGAGTTCACAAATCACTTGATTCTAGCGGTGCGGCCCACCAATGCGCAACCGGGAACGGAATTTGGCAGGCCAGGCAAGCCCCACGCCCGCGGTTTTCGCTTCCGCGGAAGGTCGTGCCGACCTGGTTCCGCCTTGCGCGGGCGGGCTAGAGTCTGCGGGCGACCACGCCGTAGTCCAGGCCGCCGAAGAATTCCTCGCGAAAGGCCGCCGGGAGTTCGGCCAGGGCGGGGATGCTTTCCACGGCGGGGGCGAATTGGCGGATTTCGACGCCGCCGAAGCCGGCTTCCTCGAGATAGAAGACCATCAGGGAGGCGGGCACAGGACGAGTGTGCGTGGGGTCAAGGTAGAAGTGCGTGGCGAAGATCGCGAGGCATTCCGGATTCGGAGTTTCGAAGGCGGCCACGCCGCGACGGTGCAGCTTTTGTGCGGCCAGCCGGACGAGATCAGGGAGGCGTTCGGGCGGAAGGTGCTCGATCACCTGACAACAGAAGATTCCGTCGACAGATTCGTCTTCGAGGGCTTCGAGGTATTCGAACAGGTCGGCCTGCTCGGCTTGCAGTCCTTTTTGCCGACAGATATTGATGAACTCCTCGCCGAGATCGATGCCGCGTCCCGGAATGCCGGCCTCGCGAAGAGCTTCGAGGAATTCACCGCGTCCACAGCCGAGGTCGAGAACCGAGGCGCAGGAGCGGAAGCGATCGACGTAGAAGGGCAGGTTACGCTTCACGTATTCTTCGGTTCCCCGGAAGCGGTCGGCGAAGCGGAGGTAGTCGAAAGCTGGCGCGGCCGGCCGCGGAGCGAGTTCGGGCGGCTCTGTGGATTCGGTGTAGCGCCGGGCGGCGGCGCGCTGGCGGACCACTCGAAGCTCGTTGTGGATGAGCCGTTCGTAGTGTTCGCGCACGCGGTCCTGTTCATCGCGGATCTGATCGAGATCGGCCCAAAGCTTCCGTTGGATCTCCGCCGATGTTCTCTCGAGAGCGCCTTCGAAGCGCTGGTGCTGCGCGTCCATCGTTTGGCGGAAGCTCTCGCCAAGCCTGGTTTCCATTTGAGCGACCCGAAGGTCATAAGCGGCTCGCAGGTCGGCGAGGCTGCGGAGAAACCGGATTTCAGTTCTGGAGGACTGATTTTCCCAGTTTTCCCGCCATTGATGCCAATAGCTCCGGATATCCTTGATCTCCCGCACTTCGGCCTTCATGGCCGCCTCGAGGCCGGCGAGGCGGCTGACGGCCTGGTTGAGCTCGTTGAGCGCCTCCAGGGCGGCGTTCATGTGCTCGATAGCGGCGCGATTGAATTCGACCTGCTCGCGGATATGCCAGTCGAGGGCGCGAGCCACGATGCGCTTCAGGCCTTGGACGATGTTGTTGAGGAAGCCGGGCGGGCGCGGATTGACGGTGCCGATGGCGGCGACCTTGGCCTCGGCGGCGTCGCGAGCATGCACCAGCGGCATGAGATCGGCCAAGGGGATACCGGCTGACCCGACCTCGCCCGAGGGATGGCGGCTGCGCACTCGCTCCCGGATGTCGCGGATGATCGAGGTCAGCTCTTCGGCGGTGAGATTGCCGCCGGAGTTTGGGGCCGGCCCGGTGCTGTCGGTCGAATTGCTGTCAGTCTGCACTCGGTCGTCTCCAGGCTGCGGTGATCTTGCTATGGACGCCGCCACGCGGGCGGAAATCGCCGGTGACCTTCATCGACATGGGCCGGCACGCGGCGACCAGGTCATTCACGAAGCGGTTCACGATGTTCTCCTGGAAGATGCCCAGGTTGCGGTAGGCGAGCGCGTACATCTTCAGGCTTTTGAGCTCCAGGCAGAGCTTGTCGGGGACGTACTCGATGGTGAGGGTCCCGTGGTCCGGCAGGCCGGTCCGGGGGCAGACAGAGGTAAACTCCGGCATCGAGATCTCGATCGTGTAGCCGGGGAACTGGTTCTCCCAGCACTCGATTGCCGGTAGATCAGCGTTGACGCCGGCCCGCGCGTGTTCGTCAGTGTAAAGACGTTCGTCACTCATGAATCTTGTTCCAAGCGTCCGGCCAGCGCGCGGTCAAGCTGCTCGAGGAAGATGCCGACATCGGTGACCACGCCGACAGCCTGGCCCGTTCCGCGGTCGCTGACCTTGGTGGCCACGGCCGGATTGATGTCCACGCATACGATTTTGACCCAGCTTGGCAGCATGTTGCCGGTGGCGATGGAGTGCAGCATCGAGCCCAGGCAGAGCACGAGGCCGGCGTTGCGAAGCTGGTTCGCGTAAGCGTCCTGAGCTTCGTTCATGTCGGTGATGGTCTCGGGCAGAGGACCGTCATCGCGCAGGCTGCCGGCCAGGACAAACGGGACGCCGGCGCGGACGGATTCATAGAGGATTCCGCTCGTCAGGCGCCCCTGGTGGACGGCGGCGGCGATGCCGCCGGCGTGGTAGACGGCGTTGATGGCCCGCATGTGGTTGCGGTGACCGCGCTCCTCCTGGCGGCCGTCGCTCATCCGCACGCCCAGCGAGGTGCCGTAGAGGCTCGCTTCGACGTCATGCACTCCGAGCGCGTTGCCGGCCAGCAGCGCATGGACGAAGCCGCCGCGAATGATGCGGGACAGAAACGGGACGCCGCCGGTGTGAACCACCACCGGCCCGGCCACCACTACCACCCGGCGGCCGTGGCCGATGGTCTGATGGATGAGGGCGGCCGTTTCGCGGACGGCGGTTTCCACCTGCCGCTCCGACGAGATGCCCTGGCTCATGAACGAGAAGTGATGGCGGTCACGCTCCTTCGATTCCGGCAACACGCGGATGCCGTTCATCCCAATGACCACTTGGTCGCCGGCGCGCAGGTCGCGCATGCGGCGGCATTCGGCTTGTCCGTCGCGCACCACGACGAGGGCGTCCATACGCTGGTTTTGCACCTCGACCCAGTTGCCGGACACGCGAACGAGCGTGCGGTGGTTGGTGGTGGAGTAGAAATCAGGCGGGGCGCAGCGGTCGCGTTCCA
>CAYLSS010000222.1:0-6678 GCA_964385765.1 uncultured Solibacteraceae bacterium | reverse complement strand
TCCGAGAAGGCCCTGTCCAAGCAGACGGAGTCCTAGCAGCCCGGCCGCGAACATCCAGATATTCATGGAAGCCGCCACAACCACCGCCGCCAGCGCGAGCCCGGCCATCGTGACTGCGGTGTACCGTCTCAGGTCCGCTTTGTCGATCAGGCCGCCTGCAAACGGAAGCAGGAGTGCTGAGAGCAGCGTCGCGGCGGCGTAGACAAAGCCGAACTCGCTCTTTCCGATCCCGAAGGCGTCCTGGAATTGTGCCAGGAACAGGGAAATGAAAAACGTCTGCCCGAAGCTGGTCGACAGAGCTGTGAGCAGACCGAATCCCAACAGCGCCCGATTGGCGCGAAAGAAGTATAAATAGTTCATCTGTAGTGATGGAGCCTAACGGCGATGCGTTGGCGGCCGACTCATCGAGACTTGCCCGGAGTTCGGCCTGCGTCGCCTGCAATAGCTCCTGAAACTCCGCCATCTGCTCCGCTGTCATATGGTGGGGCTCCCTTCAGTCTAACTGGTCTCTCTGAATTGGACCTGTGGGTGGTCGCGGGTCAGAGTCTTCAGTGCCCAGTCCGAAGAGAACAGACAGACCAATCGATCGTCCTGGTCCCGAACCAGCGTCACTCCCGAACTCGGCCACCGTACGCTTGCCAGTGCCTCCGGGGTAGCTTGCGGCCAGCGAGCGCAGAAGTAAGGAAGCAAGTTCACCGTGGCACGGACACCGTACTCCTGGGACAACCTGGATTCCACGACATCGAATTGCAGTCGGCCGACGGCGCCCAGAATCGGCTCCCGGCGCGCTCCATTGGGATCATAGTAGGTTTGTACCACTCCCTCTTCGGCCAACTGCAGCACCCCTTTCCGAAACTGCTTACTTCGGCTGACGTCCTCATTTCTTAAGACTGCAAAATGCTCCGGCTGAAAACTGGGCATCCGGTCAAACTCCACTCCCGGACTTTCACTCAGGGTGTCGCCGATGGCGAACATTCCCGGATTCACCACGCCCACCACGTCACCCGCAAAAGCCTCTTCCACGGTCTGCCGGTCGCGCGCGAAGAGCCGGTGTGGCCGGGTCATGCGGACCTTCTTCTCGAGCCTGGGGTGGTACACGTACATGTCCCGCTCAAACCGCCCGGAGCAGATGCGGAGGAACGCCATGCTGTCCCGATGCATCGGGTCCATGTTGCCTTGAATCTTGAAAACAAACGCCGAGAACCTGGGGTTGGTGGGATCCACCGGCCCCTGCCGGCTGATGCGCGGGCGGGGAGCCGGCGCGAGCTCGACAAGAGCTTCCAGGAACGAGTCCACTCCGAAGTTGTTCAGGGCGCTTCCGAAGAAAACCGGCGTCTGCCGGCCGCCGAGGAACAACTCCTTTTCGAACGGAGGAGTCGCTCCTTCCAATAACGCGCAGGTCTCCCTGAGATGGGTGGCGTTCTCGGCGCCGAGCATCGCTTCGAACATTGGGTCCTCCATGGAGATCTCGGAGGCGGAGGCGCGGAGTTGGCCGCCCGCGGAGCGGCTGTACCGCAGGAACCGCCGGGAATCTAGATCGGCCACGCCTCGGAACTGCGCCCCGCTGCCGACCGGCCAGTTGACCGGACAGGCCGTGATTCCCAGCACTCGCTCGATTTCGTCGAGCAACTCCATCGGGTCCCGGCTCGGCTGATCCATCTTGTTGACAAACGTCAGAATCGGAATCCGCCGCATGCGGCAGACCTCGAAGAGCTTGTGAGTCTGCGGTTCGATGCCCTTGGCCGCGTCGAGCACCATCACCGCGCTGTCCACGGCCGTCAGGGTGCGGTAAGTATCCTCGCTGAAGTCCTGGTGTCCCGGCGTGTCCAGCAGGTTGAAAAGATGATCCTCGTACTCGAATTGAAGAACGGTTGACGTGATGCTGATGCCGCGCGCCTGCTCCATCGCCATCCAATCGGAAGCCGCGCGATTTTGTTGCTTCTTCGGCCGAACCGACCCCGCCGCCTCCACCGCCCCGGCATACAGCAGGAGTTTTTCAGTGAGCGTGGTTTTCCCGGCGTCGGGATGCGAAATGATTGCAAAGGTCCGCCGCCGCAGGATCGCCTGCCTCAGCTCCTTTGGAGACAGCTTATCGGATGGAATCGAAACAGTTGTGGCCATTCATTCAACCTCTGGAAGAATAGTGAACGCACGAGCACCCAGCGCGTTACTCCGTGGAGATTCTGGAATGGGGCCCGGCTCCAAGCGTCGCAGGAGAG
Organism: uncultured Solibacteraceae bacterium; assembly: GCA_964385765.1. GTDB lineage: Bacteria > Acidobacteriota > Terriglobia > Bryobacterales > Bryobacteraceae > CAWELS01. The sequence goes on along the minus strand of CAYLSS010000222.1, from coordinate 4,459 downwards.
GAATCAAGAACTCACATCGCCACTTTTAGTGTACAGTTTCACTGAACGCCTGTCAATTCAGGCTTCCCATCTGTTTGCGCGACATAAAGGTGGAAGATCAGGCGGCTGGGGACCGGGTTTCCCGAAGGAGGTGTTCGTCACAACATCGTGTTGCGCAGCAGCAGTCCGGCGACAGTGAAATAGATGATCAGTCCGGTCACATCCACCAGGGTGGCGACGAACGGAGCCGACGCGCTGGCCGGGTCCAGGTTGAATCGGCGCAGGATGAAGGGAAGCATGGAACCACAGAGGGTCCCGAACAACACCACTCCCACCAGGCTGACGGCAACCGTGAGAGCGATCAGGAAGTAATGCTCGCCGAACTGGTTCCCGACGAATTCGCCCAGGACCACGCGGGCGAGGCCAAGGATGGCCAGGGCTGTTCCCAATGCCAGGCCCGACATCAATTCTCTCCGCAAGACCTTCCACCAATCGCCCGCCCGCACTTCTCCGAGGGCCATTGCCCGGATCACGAGCGTGGCCGCCTGCGACCCCGAGTTTCCGCCGCTTGAAATGACCAGCGGAATGAAGATCGCGAGCACCACGGCCGCCATGATCGCCCCTTCGTAGTGTGCCATCGCCGAGGCGGTGAGCATCTGACCAACAAACAGGATGGACAGCCAGCCGGCCCGCTTCCGGACCATCTGCCAGAATCTGGTCTCCAGGTATGGCTGCTCCAGGGCCTCCATACCGCTCATCTTCTGCATGTCCTCGCTGGCTTCTTCGCGGACCACGTCGACGATGTCGTCGACGGTAACAATACCCCGCATGCGCCGCTCGCTGTCAATGACCGGGACCGCCATGAGATCGTGCCTTTGGATGATCGAGGCCACCTCTTCCTGGTCGGTTTCTTCGGCCACGGTGATCACTTCGCGCTCCATGATGTCTTCCACTTTCCGGCTTCCGCGCGCGAGGAACAGGTCGCGAAAGCTCACTACTCCGAGCAGTCGCTGAGCGTGATCGAGCACGTAAGCGTAGTAGACCGTTTCCAACTGCCGCTGGCCCTGCAGCCGTAAGTAGGAGATCGCTTCGTCGACCGTCATGTCCGGTCTCAGACGGGCGAAGCGGGGGCTCATGAGGCCGCCGGCATCGTCCTCCGCATACACCAGGAGTGCGATCACCTCCCGGCGCATCGCCGGATCAAGCAGGTCGAGCAGCGCCGGGCGCTCTTCTGCCAGCGCCTGCTGCAGCAGGTCGGCGACGTCGTCCGGCGGCAGAACGCGGAAGTAGGTGCGCCGTTCGTGGACAGGCATGCTCACGATGAGGTCGTGCTGTTCCCGCGACGGCAGGTCCAGGAAAAGTTCCTCCCGCAGATCGCGGCTGAGCGAACGGAAGACACGGATCCGCTCTTCCTCGGGAAGGCCCGACCACGACTCTAGGATCTGCTGCAGCGGAGTTGGCGACTCTGTGGAATGTGGCACGCTCACGTCCTAATTCTAAGCGTTCGAAACGGCGTTGACGTTTCTTTGCGGACAAAAGAAAGCGAGACGGGATCTCAGCCGTTCCAACACCGGACCGGCGGAGATCCACTGCTGGTCTGTCGCGCTCCATCCGGACGACGCGGGATCGTTGTGCTCTCGGCTTCGCCGGGGGCGCGACGCGCTCACACAATGGTCTCTGGCAGGAATTGCGCAAGAACCTCCGTGGGCCCAAGGGCGTCCTTGCGCCGGTGGTGACCGCGAATCCCACCGAACCGGGGAGGTTCTATGCGGCGTTCGACGCTGACCTCTATTGCTTCCCCGATGCCGGTGTTTCGTGGGAGCGGCTGGATGTCCCTTGGGCGGCGGGTGAGTCGCCCCACGTGTCCACACACTGTCGACAGTGGAGGCGCTGTCAGTTCAGAACGCTATGTTCAGCCGCTCGTCCGAGTCCTCCGGCACCGGACGCAGGCCGCGAAATTCACGGAAATCGCGTCCCGGTTCGCCGACTTTCAGTGTATAGGTTCCGGTTTTGGTGAAAACCCGGGGCCGGTACTCGGTCCCCTGGACGCGCAGCGTGTAGACATGCTCGCCATTGTCTTCCTGGATCACCTGCACCACCGGATCCTCCATCCCCGTTACGTGCACCGCCGGCAGCCAGGCGACGCCCTCCTTAGGGAAGTTGTCCTCCCGGTGAATCGTCTTCGGCCAGCCTTCGAACTGCTGGGCCCCTGGCTCGGATGCATCGACCAAGATGGGCCAGCACTCGATCGTGATCTCGCCGGTTTCCTTGTCGAAACGCACGATGCCGTAACCCGATGCTTTGTCCATGAGCCTCTCGAGCGGGTCCTCGCGCCACTCTTTCTCCGGATTCGCCACGGCCCAGACGGTCATGCGGTTGCCGAGCCCGTCGAAATGATCACCGGTATAGTCCGGCATGCCCGGCTCGCGGTTCTTGCCCGGTTCATCGGGCTCGAAGAGCCGGGGGTAGCCGGCCGCGATCGACGGCACGCAGAAGCTCCACCCGGAATCTCGGAAATCCTCGACGCCGTGGTGGATGATGAAGGGCAGATGCTGGTCTCCCGCATACATGAAGGCGTAGCCCTTGCGCAGTTCCCGGAGGGCGCGGTCACGGGCTGAACTCGGCCAGCCATTGGAATCGAGATCGGCCACCAGGCGCATGAAATTCGCGCCGTGGGTGGTGGCGGCGTTCGCGAAGATAGTCTGCGACAGCGACACCTTGAAGTCCGAGCCGGACCAGTCGCTCGTCCAGTGTTCGACGAAATCGATCTGCCTCTCGCCAAGAATGGTTGCGCCCGGCGGATCGAATGCCTCGCGGTCGAAGTTCGGATCCGTGACGTGGTCGGGCCGGCCGCCGGTCTCAGGGACCAGGCCCTTGGGCCCCGACTTGAACTTTCGGTCCTCGATGATGCCGAAGCTGATGCGTCCATACAGCATGTCGGTGAAGTAGACCGTGATGTCCTGGTCAATCGGCCGGGAATCGTAGGGGTCCGGCAGGTGCGAGGTTTGCGTGCGCTCGACGGCATTGACCCATTCGGCGGGCATCACGTAGCCGCCGCGCTCGTGCTCTTCCATGGGGAGCTTGCGGCCTCCGCCGCCCCAGATATTGCCCTGGTAAACGTCATGGTCATCCGGCATGTGGACCGTCGGCCGATCTCGCATCAGGTCGCCGAAGCTCCAGCCGATGAGCCACCACTTGCGGAGGTAGTCGAGCGCCGCCGTTTCCACCGGGGCGCGCTCGATCCCGTAGCCGGCCACATTTTCGTAGATCTGGTCGCCCGAGAAAAAGAGGACATCGGGGTCGTGGTAGCGGAGGTTGTTCACGATCGGCGTATTTGGAAAGCCCGTGTCCTGGTTGCCCGTGAATCCGGCGACGACGATGGATCGCTTATCGACCGGATCGCGGCGAACAGTTCCCTCCCAGTAGTGTTCGTTGGCCTCGCCTCCGTCGTCGGTCAATGAATAAGCCAGCCGGTAGGGCACGTCGCGGGCCGCATCCCACTCCGGGACGCGAAAGGTGGCCGTCCGGGCTAACGTGTCTATGTGATCTTCCTGGATGGTCTTCCACGCTTCGGTTCCAGGCTCACGGATCTGGAGCGCGACGGTCGGACTGTCGGCGATTCCAAGAGGCGGCATCTGTGCCGTCATCTTGAGCACGCCTTTGGAAAGGGTGTATTGCGACCACAGGATCGGACCCCAAGCCCGCTCCGGGTGCGCGATCACCTTGTCGCCGGCCAGCTTCCAGTCACGGAACCAGAACCGGACGTTCCCGCCGCGTCTCCGGTCGTTCGCGGCATAGATGCTCTGGTTCGAGGTTTCCAAGCCGGGAGTCCACTCGCTCACCAGCGCGACATTGCCGGTCAGTTCGCCCGCCGGCACGGTCCCGGAGGCCTGGCGGAGCCGGCGACCGGTAGTTCCCGCATGAAGAGACACCGTGATCTCGTATTGCGACCCTGAAGGCCTGGCCTCCAGCCGCAGTTCGACGTCTTCCACGGGGGCTCCCATGTCACGCCGGCTCAGGGCCGCGGCCGCCTGCTCGTCGCCGACGAACGGCTTGCCGCTGGTGGTGACGCCGACGTTGACGCCGCGACCCCGCAGGGCGGCGGTGCGGTAGTCGTCAATGGCCGCTTTGATGCCCAGGCGGAACCCGGCCCATCCCGGCTCCAGGTCGGCTTTGCCCCAGTCGAGATGGCCGAGCCGCACGCTCATCGTGAATGCGCTGCCGCCTGCGCCGAGCTGGTGGGTCAACAGATTGACGTTTCGGTTTTGCCCGCTTACGACACACTCGATTCGGCCTTGCGCCACGCGCCAGTCCTGCAGGGGATTGGTCCAATATTCGGGACCGATCCACACTCGTTCAGCCCTTTCCGGAATCGCGCTGCTGAACTCCGCCGCCGGCAAATTGCCGAGCGGCAGCAGGAAGAGAAGAAACAAAAAGATCCTTGCCATAAGTAAGGCCATCCTGACACATCGAGCGAAGA
>CAYLSS010000221.1:0-6694 GCA_964385765.1 uncultured Solibacteraceae bacterium | reverse complement strand
TCTTCCGCTGGACGAACTGCTGCCCGCAACCTTCCTCGAAGACCAGAAGGTGAATTCGGTGGGCTCCTCGTATGCCAGCTACACCCAGAACGAACACCAATGGGCGCTGGCCCTCGACGCGGCCGCCCCCGTGGCCTCGTATCGCCCCGACCTGCTCGACGAGCACCGGCTGGAAGTGCCCAAGACCTGGGAAGAGCTTCTGGAGCTGGCCCGCGCCGGTTGGGTGACCATGCCGGGCATCCCCATCGACACGCTGATGAATTTCTACATGCTGTGCTCCACGCTCGGCGAGGATGTGTGCCAGAGTCGGGACCGCGTGGTGTCCCCGGAGACCGGTGGACGGGCTCTCAGAATGCTGCGCGAGCTGGCGCAACTGCTCGATCCCGAGATCTTCTCCCGCAACCCCATCCGCGTCTACCAGGCAATGACCGAGAGCGACGACATCGCTTATTGTCCGTTCGCCTATGGCTACTCGAATTACTCCCGCCATGGCTATGCGCGCCGTCAACTGATCTTTTGTGACCTGTTGTCGCTTGATCGGCGCCCGCTCTGCTCGACTCTCGGCGGCACGGGTCTGGCGATCTCGTCCCGCTGCGCCCACCGGGAGACTGCAGCGCGGTACGCGGAGTTTGTGGCGTCGCCGCAGGTTCAGCGGACCCTGTTCACCGACGCGGGCGGCCAGCCGGGACACAAGGCAGCCTGGCAGGACGACTACGTGAACCAGAATACGGCGAACTTCTTCCGCAACACTCTCCCGGTGCTCGGACGGTCGTTCCTGCGGCCGCGCTATCACGGCTACATGCATTTCCAGGACAACGCCGGCACCCCGATCCGCGAGTATCTGATGCACGGCGGTGAGGAGTCCGCGCTGCTGAAGCAACTGGACCGGCTCTATCAGGAGTCGCTCGAACACGACAAGCCATGAAACCGCTCGAAGGCATCGTGGTTCTCGAGTTTGCCCAATACATGGCTGCGCCCTCAGCCGGGCTGAAGCTGGCCGACCTTGGCGCCCGGGTGATCAAGATCGAGCGGCCGCGAACCGGTGAAGCCGGCCGCCAACTGGCGATCAAGAACCTTTTTGTGGACGGCGACAGCCTGGTCTTCCACACCATCAACCGCAACAAAGAGTCCTACGCGGCCAATTTAAAGGACCCGGGCGACCTGGAGAAGCTCAGGAAAATAATTGCCCGCGCCGACGTACTGACGCACAATTTCCGCCCCGGCGTGATGGAAAGATTGGGCCTCGGCTTTGAGAGCCTCCGTGCGGTGAATCCGCGGCTGGTCTACGCCGAAGTGTCCGGTTACGGCAAGGAGGGTCCGTGGAAGAACAAGCCCGGCCAGGACCTGCTGGCCCAGTGCATGTCAGGGCTCACCTGGCTGACCGGTGACGCGGATGATCCGCCCGTGCCCATGGCCCTGGCGGTGGCGGACATTCTCTGCGGAGCGCACCTGGTGCAAGGTGTCCTGGCGGTCCTCATCCGGCGCGGCAAAACCAACCGGGGGGGCCACGTCGAGGTGAGCCTGCTGGAATCCATGCTCGACTTTCAGTTCGAGGTGCTGACCACCCATCTCAACGACGGCGGGCAGGCGCCGCAGCGCGCCCGCCGGGGCAACGCTCACACCTATCTGGCCGCTCCGTACGGCGTTTATCCGACCGCCGACGGATACCTGGCCGTGGCCATGGGCTCGCTCCAGCGGCTGGCGGAGCTGATGGACTGTTCAGAGCTCGAGCCTTATCTGGAGGGCGATGCCTGCTTCACCAGGCGCGATGAGATCATGGAGATCCTTGCTCGTCATTTCGAGAAGCAGCCCACGGCGGCGTGGCTCACCATGTTCGAACCGGCCGGAGTCTGGTGCGCTGACGTCTTCGACTACGCGCGCCTGTTGCAGCACGAAGGTTACCGCGTGCTCGAGATGGACCAGGTGGTCCGGAGGTTGAACGGCGCGGAGGTACATACCACCCGCTGTCCCGTCCGTATCAATGGCCAGCGACTGTTCTCCCCAAAGCCTGCGCCGCACCCCGGCGAGCACAACGCCGTCATTGAATCGGAGTTGAACGATGCCTGACAAACCAGAAAGCACTCCGCCGGAAGAACACGAACGGATCCCGCTGTTCCAGACCGAGGACTGGCTGTACGAAGACTTCGAATTCGGCCGGAAAGACCGTTCGATCCGCCGTACCATCTCCGAGGGCGAGGCGATGCTGTTCAATACCCTGGTGCACGACCTGCACCCCTACGTCGCCGACGAAGTCTTCGCCAAGGAGCAAGGGCTCTTCGGCCGGCGCCTGGTGGCCGGCGCCATGGTGTTCAGCCTCGGCCTCGGCCTGATGGCCCACAACAACGTCAATACGTTCAGCTACGGCTATGACCGCCTGCGGTTCATCAAGCCGGTCTTCATCGGCGACACCATCTACACCATCCGCACCCAACTCGAGAAGCGACCCAGGTACAAGGAACTGGGCTTGGTGCGGGTCAGCTACGAGGTATTCAAGGTCCCCGGAGAACTGGCGCTCTACTGCGAGCATTTGCAGACGGTCCGGTACCGGGACCCGAAGGCCTGGGAGGACCAGGTGGAGAAAAAGTGAGGCCGCTCGAGGACATTCTCGTCGTAGATCTCGGGCGGTTTCTCTCCGCCCCGTCGGCCAGTCTCCGGCTCGCCGATCTCGGCGCCCGGGTGATCAAGATTGAACGTCCCGGAACAGGAGATATCTGCCGGCAGCTCTACGTCTCGAACGTCGTGCTCGACGGGGAGTCCAGTGTCTTCCATGCGATCAATCGAAACAAAGAAAGTTTCGCCGCTGACCTCAAGGATGAAGCGGATCGTAAGCGGGTTCGCCGGTTGATCCGGCACGCCGACGTGGTGATGCACAACTTCCGCCCCGGCGTGGCCGAGCGTCTGGGATTCGGCTATGAATCGGTGCAGCGGCTGAGTTCCGCCGTAGTCTACGGAGAGATCTCCGGATACGGAACCGAGGGTCCGTGGCGCAACAAGCCGGGACAGGACCTGCTGGCCCAGTCGCTCTCGGGTCTCACCTGGCTCAGTGGCAACGCCGACGACGGTCCGGTGCCGATGGGGCTGGCGATCGCTGATATCCTTAGCGGCGCCCATCTTACCCACGGGATCCTGGCGTGCCTCGTTCGGCGGTCGGTGAGCGGCGGAGGTGCTCACGTCCAGGTAAGCATGCTGGAATCCGTCCTGGACCTGCAGTTCGAAACGCTGACCACGTTCTTTCACGACGGCGGGCAGCCGGTGCAGCGCACTCCGGTTGGCAACGCCCACGCCTACCTGGGCGCCCCTTATGGCATCTACGAGACTCGCGATGGCTGGATCGGACTGGCCATGGGCCAGATTCCGGTGCTGGGTAAGCTGATCGGCTGCGAGGCGCTGGAAGCGTACCAGGAGCCCCGGAGCTGGTTCGACCAGCGCGACGAGATCAAAACGATCCTCGCCGGCCATCTGAAGACCCGTACCACAGCCGAGTGGTTGAGCATCCTCGAACCGGCCGACATCTGGTGCGCCGACGTGCTGGACTGGCGCCGGCTCCTCCAACACGACGGCTTCCGGCAACTGGGAATGACCCAGTCCGTGAGCCGGGGCAGCGGCTTTTCCTATCGCACCACGCGCTGCCCCATCCGCATTGACGGCGAGCGTCTGTACGCACAGCCGGGTTCACCGGCGATCGGGGAACACACCGCCTCTCTCATCGAAGAGTTCCACCTGGAGAGCGAGCCATGAGCAGAAACGAGACCTTCCGAATCGCAGTCCGCCGGTTCGGCCCATTTGAAACCGCCATCCAGAAGATCTGGGCTGCCTTCGAGGAGAAGCAGAAGACCGGCCTCCACCTCGAGTTCGTGCCCATGGATCTCCACCCTTTGCACGAGGCTCTTTTCGAGCACGACGGTTTGAAAGAGGGTGACTGGGATGTCACTCAGCTCAACACCGATTGGCTGGCCGAAGCCCACGCGGCGCAGGCGCTGGCGGACCTGAAACCCTGGTTCGCCGAGCGCCCTCCTGACGGGTATCCAGACGGCTGGACGCCTTCCCTGCTCCGCTTGCAGGACTTTGGAGACGCGGTTGTCGCGTTGCCCTTTCATGACGGGCCGGAAGTGCTGATTGTCCGCCGCGATCTGTTCGACAGCGAGGCGGAACAACGGGCGTTCCGCGAGCGCCACGGCCGCGACCTGCGCGTCCCCGAGACGTGGGAGGAGTTTCGGGAAGTGGCCCGCTTCTTCCACCGTCCCGACGAGAATCTCTATGGCACCTTGTTCGCCGCCTTCCCGGACGGCCATAACACGGTCTACGACTTCGCCTTGCAGACCTGGACCCACGGCGGCGAACTGGTGGACGACTCGGGGAACGTACGAGTGGATTCGCCCGCGGCCCGTGACGGGATGCAGTTTTACCGCTCTATTCTGAACGACCACTCCGCGGTGCACCCGCGGTGCCGGGAGTTCGACTCGGTGAAGTCCGGCTTCGCGTTCGCGGCCGGTGAAGTGGCCCTGATGGTCAACTGGTTCGGCTTCGCCGCGATGTGTGAGGTCGTCGCCGAGTCCAGGGTGAAAGGAAAGGTGGAAATCGAACCGATCCCACACGCGCCGGGAGCGTCTTCGGCGTCCCTGAACTGCTACTGGCTCTACGGGGTGGGCGCCGGCAGCCCGCATCGGGATACCGCCTGCGAGTTTATCCGCTTCGCCGTGAATGCCGACAACGACCGCCTCCTGACCCTGGAAGGAGGCATCGGGTGCCGCAAATCCACCTGGCGGGATGCGGACGTGAATCGAATTGTTCCGTACTATCACCGACTCGAGGAGCTCCATGGCCACGCCCGCACCCTCCCCCGCAAAGCGAATTGGGCGCGACTGGCCGAGGTGATTGACCGCATGGTCTTGCAGGCCATCGACACCGACCGGCCGGTGGAACAGATCCTGCGCGAGGCGCAAGACGAGATCGATCGAAAGGAGAGCGGCACGCAACCATGAAACGAGTAGGATTGGTTCTCCGGCTGAAGCCGGAAAGAGAGGAAGAATACAAGAAGTACCACGCAGCGGTCTGGCCGGAGATCCTGGACAAGCTGCGCGAGTGCAACATCCGCAACTATTCCATCTACCTCAGGGACGGCTATCTGTTCAGCTACTTCGAGTATCACGGAGACGACATGAAAGCCGACTGGGCGAAGATGGCGTCTGACAAGAAGACCCGGGAGTGGTGGGCCATCATGGAGCCCATGCAAGAGCCTCTGCCGACCCGCAAGGAAGGCGAGTGGTGGGCCGAGATGGAAGAGGTCTTCCACATGGACTGAACACACCGGAACCGCGCTCAACTCAGAAACCTGACCTTCCCGATCACAAGGACAATCAATCATGCCACTAGCAATCCTGTTGACCGCCTTGGGCGGGGCCGTGAATGGAAGCTTCGCCGCGCCGTTGAAACGCATCCGGGGATGGGCCTGGGAGCATTCCTGGTTCGTCTGGTCCGTGAGCGGCCTGGTTTTGGTTCCCTGGCTGGCCGCCCTGTTGACAATACCCGCGCTGCCGGAAGTCTACGCCAGAACATCATGGAATTCGCTCGGGCTGGTCGCCTTCTTTGGTTTTCTCTGGGGAATCTCGGGGTTCCTGTTTGGTCTGGGCATCGACCGGATGGGGCTTGCCATTGGGTTCGGGGTCATTCTCGGCATCTCCTCCGCTCTGGGCGCGATCGGCCCCCTTGTGGCGCAACATCCGGAAGAGCTGTTGACCCGAACCGGGATTCTGACCATGATTGGCGTCCTGGTGGTGGTCAGCGGGGTGGCGGCCTGTGCGCTGGCCGGGCGGATTCGTGAGATAGCCAAAGGAGCCGAGCAAAAAGGTTCGGTGACTACGGGACTGCTGATCTGTGTCGCCAGCGGCGTATTGGCGCCGATGATGAACTTCGGGTTGTCCTACGGAACCGAGATTGTCGAGAGCGCGGTTCTGGTAGGGGCTCGCCCGGGCGACCTGGCGAATGCCATCTGGCCGGTGCTGCTGGTTGGAGGCTTCGCGGCAAACGCGCTCTATTGCGGCTGGCTGATGCGGATTTCCGGCTGGCGGCCGCTAATAGAAGTCAACCCCACCCTCAACATTCCCCTGGGCATGCTGATGGGACTTCTCTGGATGGGCGGCCTGCTTCTCTATGGCTACGCGAGCCGGATGCTGGGCCCTCTCGGTCTTGTCCTCGGCTGGCCCGTCATGATGGGGTGCACCGTGCTGACCGCCAATGCCTGGAGCGCCGCCACCGGTGAATGGCGGGGTGCTCCCCAGTCGGCCATCCTGTGGATCACTGCCGGCACTCTTCTCCTGATTGCCGGCATCTGTGTGATCAGCCTGGCGGGCCGACCCTAGTGCCGGCCGCCCGTCTGACGCTGGTGGCGGCCTTTGCGATTTTGCTGGTCCGGAACGTGTCGGCCGAGGTCCACGTGATGTCCGCCGAACGAATCGCCCCGGGAACGGTCACGGTGGACGGAAAGCTGACCGAGGCAGAATGGCAGACCGCCGCTCCGGCTACGGATTTCGTGCAGGCTGTGCCTGACACCGGACAGCCCTCTAACACATCGGAGCCGCCGGCGATCATCTTCGGCGAGAGGTACACCACATTGGCTGCCGGTTCGCAGACGAGCATGGCTTTAGCGCCCGAGCGGATCTGCGCGGCCACGCAGCGGCGGACGGTCTTTTCAGCC
>CAYLSS010000220.1:1376-6696 GCA_964385765.1 uncultured Solibacteraceae bacterium | reverse complement strand
CCTCCCGCCAATGCAGGACCCGGCCCGAGGGCTCGAGCGCGAGGATCAGCGGCTTCGAGGCGTCGGGCGGCCGCCGGTGGAAAAACCACGCGGGGAGCCAGACATCCTTGGCCGAGGCGACTTCCAGCGCCTCTACGGTGAGAGACCCGGATGGGACGGAGCCTTTGCTCTCCGCTCGCAATCCAGCTTCGGGCATGTCGACGCGCAGCATTCTGGCGAGGTCCGGCACGGCGCCAGGCGTTCGAATGGCCGCTGCCCGGTCACGGTTTATCGAGAACGGAGTCTCCGAGCCGAAGGAGAGCATGACGTTGCCGTGATCGCCCACGCGCAGGGCTTCGTCGTCCTCGGGCTTTACGGGCGGTTCCTTGGTGAAATCTCCGCGTTCTCCTTTCAGCCAGCGCTCGAACCAGTTGTAGATGCGGAGCCGCATGTTGTAGTGGAGCCCGTGGGGCAAGGGCGAGGAAAACCACTCAATCCGGTCGGAGGCATCCAGGATCTCGTACTGACGCCGCAGCTTCCGATACTCCTCCCGGCCGTTCGATATGTAGTTCGGCGAATAGGTCCCGAAGAAGTCACGTCCGCTCACGAGAATCAGAAGAGGTTTGGGCGCCAGCGGATAGAGCATGTCCCACCTGCCGAAGCCCGCCGGACCGGCGTCGAGAAAGTTCTGTTCGGCATCGTCGGTAGAGCCGGGCGGGTTGAAATCGGCGCAGGCGAGATTCTCGGTATTCGGACAGGAGGCGGCGGCAGCGGCCAAGCGGTCATCCACGGCGGCGAGCATCATGGTGAGAGTGCCTCCGCCGGAGTTTCCCGTGGATGCGAGACGTTTCGGATCCACCTCCGGATGTCCGGCGAGCACGTCGAGGCTCCTGACGGCGTCCCAGACCTGCAGCCGGGTGGATGTATCGCCGGCGAGGATCATCTGCTTGCCAGGCACCGTATGTTCTGCGTCGGCGGAGGGAAGGCGAGTCATGTAGCCATCGTCGCGCGGGTAGTAGGCTCGCTCTCCCTGGCCCATCGGGTCGAACCCGAGCACCAAATAGCCGAGGCGCGCGAGTCCCTGACAGCACTTCTGATAGACACCCGCGGCCTTCCCGTTGAGTGAATGGCCCATCTGAAACAGAACGCCGGGAAACGGCGGCTTCACGGCAGTGGGGACGTACAGGTTCGCGGTCACGAAAAACTTCGGCTGGGTTTCGTAGACGATCTTATCGACGCGGTATCCGTCCCGCTCGAACGAGCCCACGACACGGGTGTTGAGCGGCGTGCGCTCCGGTTGACCGCCGGCAAGTTCCCAGAAGGTCTCCCGCGCCCAGCGCTGGCGCTTCCGGACATCCTCCGGTGTCGTGATCGCCGCGAGCGCGGCATTACGGCTGGCATATGCTTCCCGGGCGAGCAGACGCAAGTAATCCGGAAAGCATCGTGAATACTCGCGATACAGGGGTCCGGGCAGTGCCGCCGATTGAGCCGTCGCCGCACCGCGAGCGGCCGCCGTGAAGAACGGGAGTTGTAGGAGACTCCTGCGCGTCATGGTTCCTCCACCAGCAGGGCCTGATCCGCCGGTACGTTCTCGAGCGTCTGGGTTTTGCCGCTGGGCCAATAGATTGTAATCAATTCCACAAGCCTGGTCGCACCGAGACCGAAGTGCACGCCGGAGTGGCTCGACGAATTGTACCCGACACTGGTGGTCATGTGATTGGTCTGGTCGCCGATGACGATGCGGGCGCCAATCCCGTCTCGGTTGCTCGTGGCTCCGACAAGACGAATGTTCAGCCAATGGCTGGTCCCGGTGGAAACATTCCGCCAAAGCTCGGCCGGACCTTCGAGCGAGGCCGTGACGATATCGATGCGGCCATCCTGATCGAAGTCGGCAAACGCGCAACCACGATGCGCCTGAGGCGATCCCTGGTCCAGGCCCGAGCCGGCGGAGGCGTCGGCGAAGCGCCCGTCTCTGGTGTTCCGAAAGACGCTGTTGGTCTGCGTGTACTTCGTCGCCTCGAAGAACTCGACCGTGTCATTGACATGGGAGTTCGTGGTGAAGATGTCCTTCCAACCGTCATTGTCGAGGTCGAAGAGACCGATGCTCCAGCCGCTGCGGTCGTGACTAAGCGGGGCCATGCCGGTGGCGTGGCCGGCGTCCCGGAACTCTCCATCGCCCTGGTTGATGAAGATAGGGAAAGTCTCGCCGGTCAATGCGGCGAAAACGATATCCGGATAGCCGTCGTTGTTCGCATCGCGGAAGTCGGCGCCCATGCTCGACACAGCCATGCCGCTATCCTGAAGCGCCCCGCCGGCGAAGAGGGCCACCTCTTCGAAGGTACCGTCGCCGTTGGCATGGAAGAGGAAATTCGCCAGCTTATCGTTGGTGACGAAAAGATCCAGGTAACCGTCGAGGTCATAGTCGGCGACGACGACGCTCATTCCTTTTCCAACATGGTCCGCGATTCCGGCAGCCTGGCTGACGTCCTCGAACGTACCGTCTCCCCGGTTGCGGTAGAGGGTGTTGGGCAGCCCCTCAAAAAGGCGCGGGTGGCAGTAGGCGCGGACGCCGGCCGCCTTGTCGCCGCAGAATGTGTCGAACCCCAGATGCCACTGCAGGTAGTTGACCACGAAGAGATCGAGCCAGCCGTCGCGGTCGAAATCGAACCAGGCCGAGCCTTCGCACCACAGCCCGCTCCGGATGCCCGCCGCGGATGTCACGTCCTCGAATGTTCCGTCGCCGTTGTTGCGGTAGAGGATGTTCCGGCGGACACCGCCGACGAACAGGTCGGCATCGCCGTCGTTGTCATAGTCCGCTGATGAAGCGCCGATCGCATAGCCGATCCCGGAGACCCCTGCTTCCTGCGTGACATCCTGGAACCTCATTCCGCCGAGGTTGCGGAAGAGCCGGTTGTGGTACTTCGGCGATTCCTTCTTGAGCGAGGGAATCGCCGCACCATTGGTGAAGAAGATGTCGGTCAGTCCATCGCCATCGTAGTCGAAGGCGGCAACGCCGCCGGCCATGGTCTCGATCAGGTGCTTGTGCTCGGTGGGATGGTTCTCGACGGTGAAGTTCAGCCCGGCTCGAGGCGCGACGTTCTGGAATCGGATGGGATGTTCGAGCCCGTCCTGGGCGATTGTGGAAGCGGCGGCGAACAAGAAGCCGGCCAACGCGCGGAGCGAACGCTTCATGAGGTCAGCGTCTCACCTTGGGAGCGTTGGCCTTGACCTTCCGGAATTCCTTGAGTGTCTCCATTCCTTTTTCCCTCTGGCCGGTCTTTATGTAGAGCTGGCCGAGGGCGTAGAAGGAATCAGGGTAGTCGGGGTCAAGTTCGACCGAGCGTTCAAGCCAACGGATGGCATCCTCGGTCCGATCCAGCTTGGTAAGCGCCTTGCCGCCCAGAAAGAAGTTGCGGGCCGAATACGGATTACGCCGGGCCGCTTCCGAAGCCGCCTGATAGGCTTCCTGAAAGCGATTCTGTCGCAGGAGGAGATCGGCGAGGTTGGCGTAAGGCCAGTAGTACTCCGGATGATCGTCCTTCACCAGCTTGATCGCCGTCAGGAAGTGCCGAATGGCCATCTCCGCATTTCCTAATGCGTCATAGCAGAGCGCGAGATTGTCCCATGCCTTATAGTGCTTGGGTGCGAGCTTGAGCACTCGCTGGAACTGGCCCATGGCGTATTCGGCGCGGTTTTCCATGTAGTAGATCCGCCCCAGCGTGTATGCGGCATGGGCGTCTTCCGGGTAGAGGTCCAGGAGGTGGAGAAGGGCATCTATACCCGCATCGGCATTGTCCAGGATGTACTCGTTGTTGCCCTTGAGCAGCAGCGCCGTGCGATTGTCCGGATCCTTGGCGAGAGCTTGCTCGAGCACCTCACGGCACTTCAGCCACTCTTGACCCATGAAGAGCGCATTGGCAAGTGTCACCATACCGGGGACCGATTCCGGGCGTGCTGCCAAGTACTCCTGGGCGGTCGCGATTCCTTCCTCGAACTTCCGCTCGGCGACCAGCGACCGGGAGAGTTCCATTTTGAGCGCCTCTTCGGAGGGGCAAGCTTCGAGCGCTCGCCGGAAGAGGGTGGTGGCCATGGTCGGATCGCCCCCGGAAAGCGCTGTATTGGCCCGGGTCGCCAGCTCGACGCTGCGGGCTCGATCGCAATCAGCGTCGAAGTGACCGGGAACCGGCAACGTATCTTGGGCTCCCGCGGTAGCGAGGATAGAGGCGAAGAGGAGTGCGAGTCGTTTCACGAGTATCGCCTTCCATTCAATCAAGCTGTTTTCCTAGGGCACGCGCTGTCGGGCGAAGCGCCGGCCCTCGTATTCTGACTCTATTGTGACAAAGAGAAAGCCCCGACCCAAGATCGGGCCGGGGCTGAGTAGTTTCCGGGTCGAATTCGCAGCGATCCCGCTACCAGGCAATACGTCCTTCGAGCTGGATGGTGCGTTGTCCGCCGCCGGCATACCGGACCTGGCCGAATGCCGGACTACTGATGCTGGTCGAGACGATCTGACGGCCCTGCCTGTTCAATATGTTTGTCGCGGCGAAGCCGAACTCGAACTCCAGTGTCTCGTAAAGTCGGAACTTCTTGGTCATGCGGAAGCGTTCCGAACTGACCTTCGGTCCCCGCACGCCGGGCTCATACCGGGGGGCGGTGCCCACACGAAGCGGAACTCCATTGCCCGTCCTGGGGCTCTCGGCCCAGCCAGCCGGGTTGAGGTAAGGGGTGCCTTCGAAGAAGTCCAGAACCTCCGGAATATCCCCGACGGCCTCCGGGGCATTTAGGCGATCGGGCCGGAAGCTGCCAAACCCTCTTGGCGTACGGAGTCCGCCCTGGCCTACGCCAATCGGGCTGCCGGACCGGTATTCGTGAATCGCGCTCAGGGTCCAGCCGCCGATGATCTTGTTCAACGGTCCGGCGGCATCGAACTTCTTTCCGCGGCCAAACGGCAGCTCGTAGAGCCAGGTCAAGCGGAACGTATGCGGGATGTGGTGAGACGCGACGGACCGTTCCAGTTCGCGGTTGAAGAAGTCCTGCGTGGCGCGAGTCCAGTTGATGTTGAGGGCGTTGTCGTCGTAGCTGATGGACTTCGACCAGGTGTAGGCGGCAAGGATGCCCAGACCCGTGCTGAACTGTCGCCGTACAGTGGTTTGCAGTGAGTGATAGCTCGAGGTGCCGAAGTACGGGTAGGCTTCCGTCACTCCGGTATATTGCGGGTATGGCAACAACGCCTGAGACACTATCTGGCTGTCCGGGAAGCTGCCATAGGGCCTCAGCTCCGGATGGTCGCCGACCTGGTCCAGCAGGGTGTCGCCGAGAGCTAGGAAGTCTGTCGGCAGGA
>CAYLSS010000220.1:0-1366 GCA_964385765.1 uncultured Solibacteraceae bacterium | reverse complement strand
AATAGGCGTTCCAGAGGTGGGTTCCCTTGTTGCCGATGTAGGCCGCTTCCACGACGAATTCGGACGGCAACTGGTACTGGATGGTGAAGTTCCAATTCTGGACGTAGGGCAGCTTGTTGGAGTCCGGGCGGGTGGTCTGTACCCCGGTGAACAAACCCTGCGCCGGATCGGTGTTGGGCAAGGTGCCCTCGAAGTCCGGATAAGGCTGGTCCAGCCAGTGCGACGGATCGTCGGCGAAGCCGGTGGGGCTGGTGCCGGAGTTGATCGGGATCTCGCCGCTGAAACCGCGGGTGAAGCCGCCGAAGCCCCAGTCATTGCGAATCTGCGGAGTATTTGTCAGACCGTAGCCCGCGCGAACCACCATCTTCTGGTTCACCCGGTAGGCGAAACCAATCCGCGGTCCGAACTGCGTCCAGTTGATGTCCTGGAACCGATCACCGAATACAAACGCGCCCGGCAGGCCCTCAGCGCCGGGATTGGTCGCATTCAGATCCACCATCGACATGCGATCGGTGACCTCGCGGAATGACTGGATAATCTCCCAGCGGAATCCGAGGTTCACCGTGAGCTTCGGAGTCACCTTCCAGTCATCCATCACGTAGAAACCGTGCGACGGGTGCTGGTGGGCGCTGCTCAGGGTCGTGATGCCGCGTCCGGCACTGTTGACTCCGCCGAGCAGGAAGCTGGCGAACGCATGTCCGGTCTCCTGAGAAAATCCCGGCATGTGCGTCTGAATCGGAGAGAAGTTGAAGTTTCCGGAACCGTTCTTGTTTCGGGTCTTCAAAAAGTACCGCCGGTACTCATAACCGAAACGGAACGTGTGCGCGCCGGAGATATAGGTCAGGTCGTCCTGGAAGATATAGCTTCCGTTGAACCCTTCTCCTGCGTTGCTGGAACCGATCTGGAAGATGTTGCCACCTTGCCACTCGTTGCCGCTGAAATTCATCCGCGGGAAGTGGGCGTCAGAAGTGTTCTGGACACCGACCCGTTCGGCCCAGCCCTGGTCCACATACACGGACTCGTTACTGTTACGGAAGCGGTTATAGCCACCGGCGAACCGGTTCAGCAGGTTCGGCGCCAGGGTTGAGTTGACTGACAGGCGGATCATCCGGGACGGCGTGAACTGATTCTGAAAGACGCTCGTGGGTGGTCCCGGGACTGGAGGATAACGTCCGCCCGGAGAGTTATTCCGGTTCCGGAACTCGTGGTTGTACAACCCCGAAACGCGGTGCCTGTCGGTGATGTTCACGTCACCCTTGGTGCCGATGGTGTACAGACTGAAGAACGGGCAGCAGGTACCGATCGATGGAGTGTTGCGCACCATGGCGTCGATTTCGGGATCGACGATGCCGATGTCGTTGACGAC
>CAYLSS010000219.1:0-6697 GCA_964385765.1 uncultured Solibacteraceae bacterium | reverse complement strand
GGCGCTGATAGTAGAGATGGCCGCGGCCGCTGGCGTGGGAGGTCCAGACGATGGTCCGCCCATCGGGGGAGGCGGCAGGGTAGTAGTTGAGCTGGCCGTTTCGGGTGATGCGGCGGGCGAGGCCGGTGGTGAGGCCGGTTCGCGGATTCCGGTCGAGGCGCCAGATATGGCGCTCCCGCCGGCGGACGGCGTAGACGATCTTCTGCCCGTCGGGCGAGAATCGGCAATTGCCGTCCTCGGTGGCCGAGAGGGTCAGGCGGAGGGGCCGGGCGGCCGGGAAGCCGGTTGAGGGCTCGAGGCGGACCCGCCAAAGATCCTTGTTGCCGCCGAACGGACCGCGGCTGTACACCAGCCAGTCACCGTCTGAGGACCAGCTCAGACCGGTGATCTCTTCGCCGGCGGGGACCAGCCCCAGCGCTCTGGGCTCCGGATGCTCGACGGAGGCGACAAACACATCGCCCATGGTGCGGTCCCAGTAGACGAGACGGCGTCCGTCGGGAGACCAGGCCTGGTGCGGCTCCGCGCTCGTTCCGGTGATGAGGACCTCGGGTTGTCCTCCGACACTGGGCACAAGATAGATGTCGCCATTGTGATCGAACGCGATTGTCCTGCCGTCGGGCGACCACCGGGGATTGGAGCCGAACGAAGCCACGAGCGCCGGACTGCCTCCGGTCTCCGGGACCAGGTAGATGCCCCGTTCCGATCCATTGACGCCGTAGGCGATGCTGCGGCCGTCGGGTGACCAAGCGGGCGCCTGCTCGCTGAGCGGGCTATCTGTGAGCCGGATCGCCTCGCCGCCGGCGGTCGGCTGTTTCCAGATATCGAGCCCGCCGGCGCGGTCCGAAGCGTAAACGATCCAGCTTCCGTCCGGCGACCAGGCCGGCCATCGGCTCTCTCCACCGCCGGCGACGCGCGAAAGGGTCACTTCTCTGGGGACCGATCCGGCCACGCCACCGGATGAGGACGCGCCCACCAGCCAGCCACCGATGGCGGCCACCACGGCGACCGCCATCAGGCCCACGAGCCACGAAGTGACGGGCGCAGGTTTTGAGGAAGACCGGGTCTCGGAGACCGGGAGCAGGTGTCCGGAGTCGCTCTGCTGCTTGAGTTCCTCCAACTCGACGCGGAGGTCATCGAGATGCTGGGCCCGACGCGCGACATCCTTCCGCAAGCAGCGGTGGATGAGCCGTTCGAGCTCGGCGGGAACGGAGGCGGTGATCTCGCTCACCGGCTGCGGCTCATCGCGCAGCACCGACGCCATCGTGGCGGCCGCCGATTCGGCCTGAAAGGCGCGCTGCCCGGTGACCATCTCGTAGAGCAGCGCTCCAAAAGAAAAGATATCGGACCGGGCGTCCACTCTGCGTCCCTCGGCTTGTTCCGGCGACATATAGGCCGCGGTTCCCACCACCAAGCCGCTGGTATCGACGTATTCATCGCGCAGGACGCAGGTGAGCGTTTCCTCGGATTCATCGCGGACCTGATCCATGTCGGTCAGCTTGGCCAGGCCGAAATCGAGCACTTTGACCCGACCCTCGGGGGTCACCATCACGTTGTTGGGCTTGAGGTCACGATGGACGATGCCGGCAGCGTGGGCGGCGGCGAGCGCGTCGGCGATCTGGACCGCAAACTTGAGGGTTTCGGCCGTGCGGAGCCCGCGGTTGCGCGGGATCAACTCATAGAGCGTCGACCCGGCGACGTACTCCATGGCGATGTAGTCGACGTCCCGATGCCGGTTGATCTCGTAGATGGTGACGATGTTCGGGTGATTGAGGGCGGAGGCCGAGCGGGCCTCCTGCATGAATCGGGCGCGCCGGTCGGGATCGGAGGTCTTGTCGGCGGAGAGGATCTTGATGGCGACCGGGCGGTCCAGCCGCGTGTCGCGCGCCCGGTACACGACACCCATCCCGCCGGATCCCAACTCGGCGAGGATCACATATTGCCCGATGATTTCGCCAATCAATTGAGCAACTCCAAACGCCGTCTCTATTCTATTGCGAGGGTATTCTCCTGCCGCTGGAACCACTCGTATGCGGCGGCGACGCCCTCGCGCAATCCGATCCGCGGCGACCAACCGAGGGACCGGAGCCGTGAGACGTCGAGCAGCTTGCGAGGGGCGCCGTCTGGCATGGTGGTGTCGTAGACGATGCGCCCGTCGAATTCCACAACTTCCTTCACCAAGCCGGCCAGGTCTTCAATGGTCAGGTCCTCGCCCGTACCGACATTGATGATTTCCTCGTCCTCGTAGCGCTCCATCAGAAAGACGGCTGCGTCGGCGAGATCGTCGACGTGGAGGAATTCGCGGCGCGGTTTTCCGCTGCCCCAGACCGTCACCTCGGCGGCGCCGGCCAGCATGGCCTCGTGGAACTTGCGAATGAGCGCCGGCAGGACGTGAGAATCCTTCAGGTCGAAGTTGTCGCCGGGACCATAAAGGTTGGTAGGCATCAGGCTGATTCCGCGGAACTCGTACTGGCGGCGATACGCCTGGATCATCTTGAGCCCGGCGATCTTGGCAATTGCGTACCACTGATTGGTCGGCTCGAGCGATCCGGTCAGCAGGTGATCTTCCTTCATCGGCTGCGGGGCCAGGCGCGGGTAGATGCAGGAGGAACCCAGGAATTCGAGCTTGCGCGCGCCGTACTGCCAGGCGGCGTGGATCACGTTGGTCTGGATGGCAAGGTTCTGGTGGATGAACTCGGCGGGATAGCTTCGGTTGGCATGGATCCCGCCTACGCGGGCGGCCGCCAGGAAGACGTATTCCGGCCGCTCGGCGGCAAAAAAGCGCTGCACCGCTGACTGATCCGTCAGGTCCAGCTCGGAGCGTGAACGCAGCAGTAGATTGCCATGGCCCTTGCTTTCGAGGCGGCGGACGATCGCCGAACCCACCATCCCGCGATGTCCCGCGACATAGATCTTTGCATCGAGTTCCATCACTTCCATTCGCCGGTTTGTTAGTACGAAGCTATGCCCCGCTGCGCGATGCCGAGGCCCGCGTCGTTGAGCACCTTTTCCCGCTCGGCTAACTCGAGGTCCGCGTCAACCATCATGTGCACCAGTTGGTGGAAATCGACCGCCGGCTTCCAGCCGAGCCTTTCGCGAGCCTTGGAGGCATCCCCGAGCAGGTAGTGGACCTCGGTGGGACGAAGGTATCGGGAGTCGAACTCGACATAGTCGCGCCAGTCCAGGTTGACGTGCCGGAAGGCCTCTTCGAGAAAGTCCCTGACGGAATGGGCTTCGCCGGTTGCAACGACATAGTCGTCGGGCTTATCCTGCTGCAACATGAGCCACATGGCGTGGACATAGTCGCCGGCGAAACCCCAGTCGCGTTTGGCGTCCAGGTTGCCGAGGTAGAGCTTGGTTTGGAGCCCATGAAAGATCCGGCCAATTGCACGAGTGATTTTGCGGGTCACGAAGGTTTCGCCGCGGAGAGGCGACTCGTGGTTGAAGAGAATGCCATTGCAGAGGAACAACCCATAAGCTTCCCGATAGTTGACGCCATACCAGTGCGCCGCCACCTTGCTGACAGCGTAAGGGCTTCGGGGATAGAAGGAGGTCAGCTCGTTCTGTGGGGGCTGTGCCGCTCCGAACATCTCCGATGACCCTGCCTGGTAGATCCGGACCTGGCAGCCATTCTCCTCGCAGAAGTCACGGATGGCTTCGAGGAGGCGCAAGGTTCCCGTGGCCACGGTATCGGCGGTGTACTCCGGCTGCTCGAACGACACGCGGACGTGCGACTGCGCGCCCAGGTTGTAGATCTCGTCCGGCTTGGTTGTATGTAGGATGCGCCGCAGCCCGGTGGCGTCGTTGAGATCGCCATAGTACAGGAAAAGGCGGGCTTCGGAGTCGTGAGGATCCTTGTAGATAGGATCCAGCCGGTCTGTGTTGAAGGTGGATGCACGGCGCATGATGCCGTGGACGGTATACCCTTTTTGGAGCAGCAATCGGGTGAGGTATGCTCCGTCCTGTCCTGTGATTCCGGTGAGCAGCGCTGTTTTCATGAGGCCTATCTACTATCTGCGGGAAAGGGCCAGTTTGGGCGTCAGATACCAGCGCAGTATCCCGCGTGGACTGATGCTCATCTGTTCTATGTCGATGCGAATGATTGAGCCCTTTTTCACGTCGATCAGGAGCGACGGCGCGCTGAGGAGGAAGCCGGTCAGGTAGCCGAATAAGGGTTCGTGTCCGGACAGCAGCAGGCGTTCACCACCGGCTTGCAGGGCGCGCAATTCGTCCCAAGCCTCCTCGGGGGCGCAACCAGGCCGCAACGCGCTACTTTGCACGAGTTCTTGCTTGTACCCGAGCGTTTTGGCCGCGATTTCGGCTGTCTCAACCGCGCGCCGGTAGGGACTGGTCATGATCAACTCCGGCTGAACGCCGGCGGCCTTGGCGACTCGGAGCACGGAGCGAAGCCGTTTCTTCCCTTCGGGTGTCAACGCCCGTTCCGGGTCCGAGAGCCCCGGGCTCGAGGGCTCGGCAATGCCATGCCGCAGCAAATAGATCTGCATCGCAATCAACCTGAACGCTTACGAGAGCGACAGTCGCCGCACCATCCATAATGGACAGTCCGCCGGGCGACAAAGCCCAATCGCAACTGACATTATCAGGCGCAAGTTCTACTATTTTGGCATACTGAGAGTCTTTGGTCGGATAACTCATGGAACCCAACCGGGCCCTCCTCCGCCGGATCGCCTTCGGACTCACCTTTGCTGCCGCGGTTTCAGCGCTGGTGTCCATTGCGGCGTGCCAGATTCTCATCGGGCTTTCGCTGTTGGGGCTGCTGGCGGCTGGGGAGCGCTTCCGTTTCCCGCCGCTTCGGCTCCCGCTGGCGCTCTTTGCCGGAGGCACACTGCTGTCACTTGCTTTTTCCGCCGATCCCGCCGGGGGACTGCCTCAGATTCGAAAATTATTCGTATTTCTAACGGTTCCGCTTGTCTATACGGCGTTTCGGCGCGCCGCTCAGGTGAGGTACCTGGTGTTTGCCTGGATTGGCGTCGGCACGGGTTCAGCGCTGGTGGGACTGGCCCAGTTTGTCCAGAAATGGATCGAGGCGGATGAACTGGGCGTTCCGATCTACGTGCATTATGTCGGGGCGCGGATGACCGGCTTCATGAGCCACTGGCAGACCTTCGGCGGCGAGATGATGCTTGTGTTCCTGGTGCTGGCTTCGTGGGTGCTGTTTTCGGCGGAAAGCCGCAGCCGGCTGATCATCTGGATCGGATGCGGCGGCGTGCTGGCGCTGGCCATCGTTCTCGGCTTCACGCGAAATATCTGGCTGGGCTCGTTTGTGGGCGGGCTGATTCTGCTCTGGTTCTGGAATCGGAAGCTGATTCTGGCGGTTCCGGTGGTGCTGGCGGTGGTAATCGCCGCGGGGCCGCCGGTGCTGCGGGAGCGAGTGACGTCATTTGTCCGACCGCAGGGCGAAGTCGATTCGAATCGGCACCGGATCGTTACCTTCCGAACCGGACTCCGCATGATTCAGGCACATCCGGTGCTCGGTGTCGGACCGGAACAGGTGCGGCTCCGGTTTGAGGAGTTCGTCCCGCCGGACGTCCCGCGACCGCTGCCCGAGGGCTGGTACGGCCATCTGCACAACATCTACCTGCACTACGCCGCCGAGCGGGGGATCGTGACCATGCTCTTTCTGGTGTGGCTGCTGGTCAAGATCATCATGGATTTCGCCCGCGCTTTGCGGCGCGGAGCCGCGCCTGAGCATCGCTATCTGTACTTTGCCGGGGTATCAGTCACGGCGGCGATCATGACCTCCGGAATGTTCGAGCTAAACCTCGGCGATACGGAGGTGCTGACGTTGTATTTGGCGATTGTGGCCTGCGGGTATTCGCTGATTCGAGCCGAAACGCAGCCGGCGAGTCGACGAGTGGAATCGCAGCACCAGGCGAAAAGCTAACTTGCTCTGACTACAGAAGCTGGTCCTACCGATCCATGGAGCATCATTTGCCGGAACAGATTGCAGTCCGTCCTATTCTTCGGCGACGGCTGCCTTCTGGAGCGTATCACCTTGAGCGATGGAGTTGACGACTTCCTGACCTTCTATGACCTGTCCAAAGACGACGTGCTTGCCGTCGAGCCAGTCGGTTTTGGTGTGGGTGATGAAGAACTGGCTGCCGTTGGTATTGGGGCCGGCATTGGCCATGGAAAGCGAGCCGGTCTTATGTCTGAGCCAGTCGTCGGAGAATTCGTCTTCGAACTGATAGCCGGGACCGCCGCGGCCGGTCGCCGTCGGATCGCCGGATTGAATCATGAAGTCCTCAATGACCCGGTGAAAGGTGATTCCGTCGTAGAAGCCTTCTCGCGCAAGAAACACGAAGTTGTTGACCGCTTTGGGCGCATTCTTCGGGTAAAGCTCGCAAACGATCTTTCCTTTCGATGTCTCAAGCGTTGCGGTGTACTGCTTATTGACGTCGATCGACATCGGCGGCGGCTCCGCGTATTGTTTCGGCATCTTTCCAGTGTAGCTGGCAGACACGGTCTGCCGTTGCCGAGCGATACGATTGTGTCTGTGATCCTTCGTATCTCTATGATTTGGGCGTGTGCGCTTTGCCTCTGTCTTGCGACGCCGGCTGACGCCGCCGAATCGATCTCGGAGCAGCGGATCCGGGCGCATACTCGTTTCCTGTCGCACGACCTGCTGGAAGGGCGCGCACCCGGCACGCGCGGCGGGCGCCTGGCTGCCGAGTACATC
>CAYLSS010000218.1:0-6706 GCA_964385765.1 uncultured Solibacteraceae bacterium | reverse complement strand
TGTCTAGAAGAACGCAGTTGTGGAACCAGGGCATTTGTGCAGCAGCCTGCTGCACAAATGCCTCGTCCTGCCAGGCTTCGGCGAATGCCCGCATGTACTTGAGATTTCTGGGAGATAGGCCCCGCATGTCGCGGAACTCACGCCGCAGGTCGTGTGCCAGCGAATCGATCACCTTGGCGCCCCAGCCCTGCTCCTGCTGCCTCGACAGGATCTCGCGCCCGATCGACCAATAGAGCAGGACCAACTCCCGGTTCACAGCCAGGCCCGCCCGGACCTGCGCCTCCTGGATGCGCTGCTTCAGGCTGGCCAGAAGCGACTGGTACTCGGGCGATTTGGCGAGAGGTTGAGCCATCGGAATGTCCTCTCACAGCTTACGGCAGAAACCCTGCTCCGCCTAACGAGTTCACCCCTGCCGCGCCACGACCAAGGAGACCTGACAGAATGCCTCCGGATACCATCTCGAGCTACCTCAGAAGCTATGGCGCCGCCCTCGGTCTGGCCCAGTTCCCTCCGCTGCACGAACCGGACGATCCGGTCTCCGAATACTTGAGGCACCTGAAACGCCGCCCCTTTCCGGCACAGTCGCTCGCGATCATGGGTATCGTGAAGTGCTTCCGGGAGGCTCGGTGTGCCGCGGCCGTTGTGACTTTCATCAAATCATGGCTGAGGCGGCCACTTTATGGTTTAGTAGCGGCTCAAGCGACATGTTAGCGGAAAGGCGCTCCTCAGCCAGTGCCCGCGAAACAATACGCTGTGCCAGCGTGTCAAGTTCTTAGCACCAGAGTGAGCTCAAGCGATGTCCGACACCACCTCGACCACCGTCCTGGAAGAAGTCTCTGCGGAGGAGGCGATTCGCAGACTCGACAGCAATCAGGAAGAAGGGCTCAGCGAAGAAGAGGCGCAGCGGCGCCTAAAACAGTATGGCGAGAACTCCATCGAGGAGGAGCGGGAGAACCCGGTCAAGAAGCTTTTGCGGCACTTCTGGGGACCGATCCCTTGGATGATTGAGGCGGCGGTCATCTTGTCCGCCATTGCGGGGCGGTGGGAGGATTTCGCCGTCATCTTCACCATGCTGCTGATCAACGGCGGCGTGAGCTTCTGGCATGAGAGCAAAGCAGAGGGGGCGATTCAGGCGCTGAAGGAACAGTTGTCGCCCGAGGCGCGGGTGGTGCGCCAGGGAAAACGGCGGACATTTCCGGCGAAGAAACTCGTGCCTGGAGACCTGGTGGTGCTGCGGATGGGCGACGTTGTCCCGGCGGACGCAAAACTGCTGGCCGATCAGCACCTGAGCGTGGACGAGTCGGCGCTGACCGGGGAATCGCTGCCGGTGGACAAGGAGGAAGGCGGCGTCATCTACTCCGGCACGACGGTCAAGCGCGGAGAGGCAAGGGCTGTGGTCACGGCGACGGGGCGGGACACGAAGTTCGCCCAGACAGTGGAGCTGGTGGAGAGCGCACAGGAGATCTCCCACTTCCAGCGCGCCGTTTTGCGGATCGGCTACTTCCTGATCGGCGGAACGGGCGTGATGGTGGCGTTAATTGTCGGGACCGGGATCTGGCGCGGCGATCCGGCGATGGACGTCCTCCTGTTCGCCCTGGTGGTCACCATAGCCGGCATTCCCCAGGCCCTGCCGGCCGTACTGACAGTGACAATGACTGTGGGCGCCAACCGGCTTGCCCGAATGAAAGCTATCGTTTCGCGGCTGGCGGCAATGGAGGAGATGGCCGGGCTTCGTACGCTTTGCGCGGACAAGACCGGCACCCTCACGAAGAACGAGCTGGAGCTGCAGGAACCGGTGGTTCTGGCGGCCGATGACCGCAGCGACTTGGTACTGACGGACGCGCTGACATGCCGCAGCGACGAGGAGGATCCGATCGACAACGCCGTGCTGGATGCGCTGGAGAACAGGGCACAACTCGACCGGTTTGAGGTGAAGGAGTTCCGGCCGTTCGACCCCACCCGCAAGCGGGCCGAAGCCGATGTCAGCCGCGACGGTGAGGAGTTCACCGCCGCGAAAGGCGCGCCGCAGGTCATCCTCGACCTGGTGGGGGCGAGTGACCAACAGCGGGAAGAGATTGGCGGCAAAGTGGACGAACTCGGGAAGGGGGGCTATCGCGCGCTGGGCGTTGCCCGAAAACCGGCTGGCGGGAAGTGGGAGTATCTCGGAATCCTGCCGCTGCTGGATCCACCCCGCGACGATACGGCAAAGGTGCTGGGAGACGCGCGGGAGCATGGCATCGACGTTCGGATGGTGACCGGCGATCATGCGGCCATCGCCAGGCAGGTGGCCGAACAGGTCGGGCTGGGCGCCGACATTCCCGACGCGAGCGGTTTTTTCGAGGAGGAAAGCAAGGACCGGCAGCGCATCGAGGAGGTGGATGGTTTTGCCCAGGTGACGCCGGAACACAAATTTCGGATCATTCAGCACTTCCAGCGGGATGACCGGATTGTCGGGATGACCGGCGACGGAGTCAACGATGCGCCCGCTCTAAAGCAGGCCAATGTTGGAATCGCGGTCGCCGGCGCCACTGACGCCGCACGGGCCGCGGCTGACCTGGTGCTCACCGAGAAGGGCCTTGGCGTCATCACCCACGCAGTGGAAGAGGCGCGCCGGATCTTCGAAAGGATGATCAGCTACGCGACGTTTCGCATCACCGAGACGACGCGCATGGTGCTGTTCTTCACGCTGTGCATACTGATCTTCGATTTCTACCCGGTGACGCCGATCATGATCGTACTGCTGGCGATCCTCAATGACATTCCCATCATGACGATCGCCAGCGATAATGTGCCGACCGCGCGCCATCCGGTCCGCTGGAACATGCGGCGGGTGCTGACGGTTTCGTCGGTGCTTGGCATTGCCGGCGTTATCTCGTCGTTCATCCTGTATTGGTTTCTTAGAACGCAAATGGAGCTGACTTCGGAAACCATACAGACCATGATCTTTCTGAAACTGCTGGTGGCCGGCCACATGACCCTCTTTCTCACCCGCAACACCGGGCCGCTGTGGCAACAACCATATCCAAGCCTGACGTTGATTGCCGCCTTGGAAGGGACCCAGATTGTGGGGACCCTGGCGGCGGTGTACGGATGGCTGGTCCATCCGATCGGCTGGGGCTACGCGCTGGGCATATGGGGATATGCAGCGTGCTGGATCCTGATCCTGAGCGGCGTCAACATTCTGACCTACCGGCTGATGGGAGAAGAACAATAAAGGGAGTTATAGGAATATGACAGAACAAGGACGAGCGCCGAAGACGCTCGAAAGCAGTGGCATCCAGAATGTGAATACGATCTGGTGGAATCTCTCGACCCCGGTGCTGTACGAGCACGTGGTGCGGCGGTATGAGGGGCTGATGGCTCACCTGGGTCCGCTCGTGGTGCGCACCGGGCAGTGCACTGGCCGGAGTCCCAAAGACCGTTACCTCGTGCGCGAGCCTTCGAGCGAGGAAAGAATCTGGTGGGGCGAAGTGAACCAGCCCATAGAGATGGAAAACTACAAAGGCCTGCGAGCGCGCCTTCTGGCATACCTGCAGGGTAAGGATCTGTACGTTCAGGACTGCTATGTCTGTAACGATCCGAAGTACCGGATGCCGATTCGGGTGATCAACGAACTGGCATGGCAGAACATCTTTGCCCGGAACATGTTCGTTCGCGAACTGGATCCGGAAAAGCTTGCGCGGCACGAGCCGGAGTTCACCGTAATCGCGGCCCCTGGTTTTCAGGCCCGGCCCGAAGAAGATGGCACGCGCTCGGAAGCCTTCGTCATTCTGAACTTCGGGCGCAAGGAAGTGCTGATCGGCGGCACCTCTTATGGAGGAGAGATCAAGAAAGCGATTTTCACCACGATGAACTACTTCCTGCCTCTGCAGAACGTCCTTTCCATGCACTGCTCGGCCAACTTCGGTGAAAACCGGGACGACGTCGCGATCTTCTTCGGTCTGTCCGGAACCGGCAAGACGACGCTCTCGACGGATTCGACCCGGACGCTGATCGGCGATGACGAGCACGGCTGGAGCGAGGGCGGCGTCTTCAATCTCGAGGGTGGTTGCTACGCGAAGATGATCCGGCTGTCGCCGGAAGGCGAGCCGGAGATCTTTCAGACGACGCGAAGGTTCGGCACCATCCTCGAAAACGTGGCGATGGATTCCGAGTCCCGCCTAATCGATCTCGACAGTGAGGAGTTCACCGAGAACACCCGCGGCTCTTATCCCATCTCTCATTTACCGAACGCCATTCGTGAGGGAACGGGCGGGCATCCAAGGCACATCGTGATGCTGACAGCCGACGCCTTCGGCGTGTTGCCGCCGATATCGCGGCTGACTCCCGAGCAGGCCATGTACCACTTCCTTTCCGGCTATACGGCCAAGGTGGGCGGCACCGAGCGTGGCATTACCGAGCCCAAAGCGACTTTCAGCGCCTGTTTCGGAGCTCCCTTCATGGCGCAGCGGCCGGCGGTGTACGCGGAGATGCTTGGCGAGAAGATGAAGCGTCACCAGGTGAGCGCCTGGCTCGTGAATACGGGTTGGAGTGGCGGCGCCTATGGGGAAGGGAGCCGCATCAAGCTCGACTATACGCGCGCCATGGTGCGGGCGGCGCTGAAAGGCGAACTGGACGGTGTCTCCATGCGCGAGGACGAGAACTTCGGACTCGATGTTCCGAAGAACTGCCCGAACGTACCGCCCGAGGTGCTGGAGCCACGAAAGACCTGGGACGATCCGAAGGCGTACGACGAACAGGCCCGGAAGCTGGCCGGAATGTTCACGGAGAACTTCGAGAAATTCAAGGACGATGTTCCCGCTGAGGTCAGCGAAGCGGAGCCGCAAGCGGCAGACTAGATCGAGGGCAGGCGGGAGGCAAGGATGAAGCGCATTGGCGTACTTACCAGCGGAGGCGACGGGCCGGGCATGAATGCCGCCATCCGCTCCGTGGTTCGGTCGGGCATCGATCGGGGATTCGAAGTGTACGGCATCAAGAGGGGATACCACGGGCTCGTGGAAGGAGACTTCCAAAGAATGGAGCGGCGCGATGTCGGCGGTATCCTAAACGTCGCCGGCAGCATTCTGCTCTCCTCCCGCTATCCGAAGTTCAAAGAGGAAGAGGCCCGGAAGGCCGCTCTGGATAAGCTCCGGGAAGAGGGTATCGAAGGGTTGGTCACGATCGGCGGCGACGGCACTCAGGCGGGTGCACAAGCGCTTCATAAAATGGGTCTACCGATCGTCGGCATACCGGCAACCATCGACAACGATATCACCGGAACAGCGATCGCTCTCGGCGTGGATACAGCGGCGAACGTCGCCCTCGAGTCAATCGATCGTCTGCGGGCGACAGCCTCGTCGCTTCATCGGGGGATGGTTGTCGAGGTGATGGGGCGGGATACGGGCCACTTGGCTTTGCTGGTGGGAATGGCGGGCGGAGCGGAAGTGATTGTCCTGCCGGAAGTGGAAACCGACGCTCGCGGCGTGGCGGAGGAGATCCGGCTGGCTTATGAACGCGGGAAAGACCATGTTCTGATTGTCGTCGCGGAAGGCGCCTCCTACGACGCGAAAGAGCTGCTTACGTACTTCGAGGAACACGAGAGCAAGCTCGGCTATACTTTACGTGCTACGGTTCTCGGCTATGTCCAGCGCGGAGGAGAGCCGAGCTTGTTCGATCGCGTGCTGGCATCCCGCCTCGGAGCGGCGGCGATGGAGCTTCTCGATCAGGGAAAAGCGGGGCGCCTGGTAGGGATAGCGATGGGGAAAGACGAGGACAAGCTCACCGACACTCCGCTCGAAGAGGTTGTGGGAAAGAAGCGGCCCCTCGACAAGGCACTGTTGCAACTGGCTCGGATTCTCGCAAAATGACGACTCAAGATTCAGTAGAAGATCAACGCGGCCCCAGCCTGCAGGAGCAAAGAGAGAGAAGGAACGAAACGCGCTCTTTCTACAACCGCATCAGCCACATCTACGACGCTCTCTCGGAGTGGTCGGAGGCTCCCATGCGGGACAAGGGCCTCCGCCTGCTGGCGCCCCGGCCGGGCGAGACCCACCTGGAGATCGGCTTCGGGACGGGCGGCTGCTTGTTGAAGCTGGCGGAAGCCGCGGGACGGAACGGCGCCGTGCATGGCCTCGACCTGTCAGACGAGATGGCGCGCCGTGCTTGGCAGCGTGTTCAGAAAGAGGCTTCCGAAAGGCGCATCGCAATCGTGCTCGGAGACGCCGCTCAGCTCCCCTATCGTTCGGACCTGTTTGATGCCATCTTCATGAGCTTCACCCTGGAGCTGTTCGAAGCGGACCAGAGGCAGGCAGCGCTTCGGGAGTGCAGGCGTGTGCTCAGAAAAGGCGGGAGGCTCGGAGTTGTGAGCATGACCGACGAAGGAGACTACCATCGCACCGTCGAAGTGCTCGAATGGATCCACGAGCGCTTTCCGCAGGTCCTCGACTGCCGTCCGATCCCGGTGCGGAAGTGCCTGGAGTCCGCGGGCTTTGCCGTGCGTGAGGCGGAGATTACCAAGCACTGGGTACCGGTCGAGTGCGTACGAGCGACCATCGACTGACTTCGCTGGCGCTGCTCCCGTATGGCCCCCAGGAACAGGGGCTACTGAGGCAGATCCTTGATCCGGATGTTGCGATATTCTACCCGCGAGCCGTGACCCAGGAAGCCGACTCGCCCGCTGTTGCGCAACATTCCGGGATGCTTGCTGATGATCTCGGGATCGGTGACC
>CAYLSS010000217.1:2395-6727 GCA_964385765.1 uncultured Solibacteraceae bacterium | reverse complement strand
GATGCTGGGATTGGACTACGTACTGCCGGTCCAGCCGATTGAGCGCTACGAAGCGCGGATGGACAGCCAGTTGGTGCCGCGGGCGGTGATTCCGGCGCAGGACGTCGGCCCGTGGGAGCGAGCGCTGCGCCGCTTGCTCAACGAGCGGGATCACTACGAGTCGGTCTCGGAAGCGATCTACAAAGCGGCGGCGAAACACCTGGAGGAGCTGAGCGTCGAACCATTCGAGCGCTATCTTCAGTCACTGGCCGCCAAGGGACCGGCGCCGAACGATCCGGCGAAGCCGGAAAACGCGCCGCTCGAAGGGCTCAGCGCGGAAAAGCGCGCCCTGCTGTTGAGTCGTCTCAAGGGACGGCGGGAATCATAATCTTCCTGGATGTCGGATTCTCCGGCGATCTGCCGCCTATACAGACAGAAGCTCAGGAGGGACGAAACCATGCTTACTCGTATCCAGGTGACGATCGCCGCGACAGCGATCCTGTTTCTGGCCGGCTGCCAGGCGCGGCCGGAGCGGGTTGGACCGATGACAACCGACGGGCGTGTTGCGCCCCTGCTCGACAACCTCGGCGATTTCCATCGCGAGGTTACCACGTCAGAAGCGATGGCGCAGCGTTTCTTCGATCAGGGTATGATCCTGCTTTACGGCTTCAACCACGCCGAGGCGGCGCGGTCATTCCGCGAGGTTGCCCGGATCGACCCAAACTGCGCCATGGCGTACTGGGGAGAGGCGATCGCCGAGGGTCCGAACATCAATGATCCGAAGCCCGACGCCGAGCGGGAGCAGAGGGCTTACGAAGCGATCCGGAAAGCTGTTGCGCTGAAGGCGCATGCGAGCCCAGTGGAACAAGCGCTGATCGAAGCCGCCGCCCGCCGATTCTCGGACAATCAGGGGGCGGACAGGACAGCGCTGAACGAGGCTTACGCAGCCGCCATGAAGGAGGTTCACGAGCAGTACCCGGATGACCCGGATGTCGCGGTTCTCTACGCCGCGTCGTGCATGAACACGACGCCGTGGGACTACTGGATCGACGGGAAGCAGCCAAAACCGGAGTTTGCTCCGGTGGTACTGGTGCTGGAAGCCACGATGCGCTCCGCACCCGAGCATCCTGGGGCGCATCACTACTACATCCATGCGGTAGAAGCGTCGAACGATCCTGATCGCGCCGTCCCGAGCGCGGACAAGCTTGGAGGGCTGGCGCCCGGAGCCGGGCACCTGGTGCATATGCCATCGCACATCTATATCCGGGTGGGCCGCTACGCCGACGCAACCGAAGCCAACCGGCGCGCGATCGCCGCCGACGAGGACTATCTGACGCAGTGCCGGTCGCAGGGCATTTACCCGGCGGCTTATTATCCGCATAACATCCACTTCATGACGGCAACGCTGTCGATGGAAGGCCGCAGCACAGAGGCGTTAAAGGCGGCCGCCAAGGTCGCCGCGGCTCCCGACGACGCTGCTTACTGCATGCCGGGCTTCGGGTTTCCGCACTTGCTTCGGGCGCAGACAATCTTCACAATGGTCCGTTTCGGGCTATGGGACGAGATCCTGGCCGAGCCGGAGTTTCCCAGCAACCGGCAGTTCGCCGAGGTGATCCGTCACTACGCCCGGGGGCTCGCCTGGCTGTCAAAGGAGAATCTGAAGGCCGCGGAGGAAGAGCTGGCGATTGTCCGCGAGCTCATCGAGGAGCCGGTTCTCGAGGAGCTGAAGATCTGGGAGGCGAACTCGCTGGCCGAACTCGCGAGGATCGGAGAGAACGTGCTGGCGGGGGAGATTGCGGCCAAACGGGGAAACACCGACGAGGCGGTGAACTTCTTCCGCCGGGCGATCGAGAGCGAAGACAACCTGGTTTATTCCGAGCCGCCCGATTGGCCGATCCCCGTGCGGCACAATCTGGGGGCGGTGCTGCTCGAGGCGGGGCGGCCCGTTCAGGCCGAGGTGGTCTATCGCGCCGATCTGAACCGGCATCGCAACAACGGCTGGGCGCTGGCAGGGCGCATACAGGCGCTGGAGGCGCAAGGGAAGAAGGCCAAGGCTGCGGAAGCGACGGCCGAATTCGCCCGGGTCTGGGCGCGCGCAGACGTGAAGCTGCCGGGATCGCGGTTTTAGGCTCGGGTCAGCGGAGATCTATCTTTTTGGCCGGCGCATTCCATGACGAGATCTCCAGCGCGGCGCTGCCTCGGGTGGCGGCGTCGCGCCAGAGGACATCGAGGGTGATGTCGCGCTCCTCGCCGGGGGGCAGCCAGAAGAAGTTGTCCGTGGCGAAGAAGGAGCGCTTTGTGCCGGTGACATCGATGCGGGTGACCGGGCTTGGGGTGCCGCCGATGTTCTTGACGCGGGCGCGGATGGTGGTGCGGCTCGCGGGTCCGGCGCTTGTCGAGAGCAGGTAAATCTCCAGTTGGGTTGGAGAGGCGGCCACGGAGGGTTTGAGCCAGGGACCGTTTTCGAGCGCGGGCCACTCGGATGGCTTCGAGCGGAACTCCCGGCGTCCGGCTTCCTCTTCCAACATCGAAAGTGTGCGCGGCCAGTAGGCGGAACGCGAGACGAGACGGCCCGCCTGGTCCTTGAGCTCAGCGACGACAAAGAAGTAGCGATTGTTGTAGTCGGCTGGTATTTGGAATTGTCCGAGGTCGAAGTCGGCTACCGACGGTCCGGGGCTTAGAGCGAT
Organism: uncultured Solibacteraceae bacterium; assembly: GCA_964385765.1. Classification (GTDB taxonomy): domain Bacteria; phylum Acidobacteriota; class Terriglobia; order Bryobacterales; family Bryobacteraceae; genus CAWELS01. Next base: position 4,061 of record CAYLSS010000217.1, on the reverse strand, counting down.
GGCGCGCTCCTGCCGCCACAGCGTCTCGAAGCGGTCATTCATCACTTCGACGGAGGCGAACAGTCCGGCGCGCATGAGGTCGGGCGCGTGCAGTACGCTCATGGTGAGGGGCGCCTCCTCGCCCGGCGCCCACAGCAGGTGCTGGAGCCGAACCATGATGTGGGTCGGTTCATAAGTTCGCTGCAGAAAATAATAGGGCGCGGTCGGGTGGCCGAATCCGTCGACTAACTGGATAGCCACCACCGGCCAGGGTCGCTTGAAGGTCCAGGGCAGCAGCCCCGCGGTGACCGGATAGTTACCTTGCAGGGCTTCCGACATCACCTGGTAGAACTCGCCGGCGCCGATTTGGGTGGTTTCGGCAAGCGTTTCGATGGACGGATCGGCAATGTCGTCGATGTGGGAGGCGCGGCTTAGCATGCGGGGCACGCGCGCGGGGTTGAACTCGACGAAATGATGGCGAAACTCCGGGAAGCGGTCGCCGAAGTCCTCGCTCCACATATTCGACAGCGGCCGGGAGAGTTCTTCGGCGCTTACTACCTCGCGCATGGTCGTGGCGCTCGGAATGTTATGCATGCCGGTTTCTGCCATGAACGGGAGTTGACCGTAGATACGGGCGTACCAGGTGGGGTCCATGTCGGGGTAAGTGTGCATGGAGCCGGCATCGGGCGACGTTCTGCGGAAGGGGCGGGTCGGGTCGAACACTGCGAGGTTCCGCTCGAAGATGCCGATAACAGCGGCATTGCCGGGGGCATAGGCATTGAATTCGTTGCCGCCGCAGTAGAGCGCGAGCGAGGGATGGTTGCGAAGCCTGAAGATGGTGTGGACAACCTGCGCCTCCCAGACGTCCTGGGGCCAGTCGGGGCGGGTGCCGTTGCCGATGGGAAAGTCCTGCCAGACCAGGATGCCGAGTTCGTTGGCCGCCGAGTAGAAGGCTTCGGGCTCGATGAGGCCGCCGCCCCAGACGCGCACCATCTGAATCCCGGCATTGCGAGCGGCCGAGAGCAGCCAGTGATACCACTCGGGCGACAGCTCGAGCAAGATGTCGGCCGGCATCCAGTTTACGCCCTTTACAAAGAACGGACGGCCGTTGACGACGAACTGCCAGTCGGCCCAGCGTTCCGTTGCGCGCGGGCCGCCGGTGGGTATTGTCTCGAGCTTCCGGATACCGTAGTCGAACTTGAGCCGGTCGAGTTCGGCGCCGCGGTGGACGAGGGTGATACGGGCGGTGTAGAGGTTCGGTTCTCCGAGTCCGTTCGGCCACCAGAGCCTGGGATCGGGCAGCGCGAATTCGCCCTCGATCCAGTTGCGTCCCTCGTAGAGTTCCGCCGGGAAAGTCTCGCGAAACGCTCTTCGGTTGGCTTCGCGATCCACAAGGTCGACGACCAGTGCGAAGTCGCCGTCGAGGCGGCGGGCGGTCGACGTATCGCGGAAATTGCGGAGCTGCCGGTCTTGCCAAGGGTGCAATTGATGCTCGAGCGAGTGAGTGCCGGCCAGCACTTCGACGGAGAAGGACAGTCTTGCTTCGTCATCACTAGCTTCACGGGTTACAAGGAAGGGGCGCTCGAGGTGAATCTTCGGCACAAGCTCGACGCGGGCGCCTTGCCACATGCCAAGCGGGAAGAACATCTCGGCGCCGGTTCCGCCGGCCAGCACCCAGGGCTTGATC
>CAYLSS010000217.1:0-2385 GCA_964385765.1 uncultured Solibacteraceae bacterium | reverse complement strand
GCGGCCCCAGTTGCCCGCCTTGACCTCGACCAGGATGTCATTCAGGTCGCCGGGCGTAGCGTGTTCGGAGATCTCGATGACCGGTCCGCCGAACATGCCTTCGTGACGGCCGAGTAAGTGTCCATTGACCCAGACGCGAGAGAAGTAATCAATCCCGTCGAAGCAGAGAAAGACGTAGTGATCCGACGCAGCCGGGGGAAGCTCGAACGAACGGCTGTAGTACCAGACCTTCTCGTCGACCCACTCGTACTTTTCGGAGTTGAGGTGATAGTAAGGATGCGGCAGCCGGCCGGAACGGAAGAGGGCCATTTGCACGGTGGCCGGCACAGGCGCCTGAAACCATTCCTGGCCGTTCAGTTGAGTCGGGTCCGTGATCGGTTCATCGCGATGACCAAGATCCCAATTACCCGAAAGATCGATATGGCGGGGGGCTGACCGCGGATGAACTGTGTAGGGCTGCCAGAGCTCGGGGCTCCCGGCGATGCCGGCGAGGCAAACCGCAGAGAGGAGGAGGAAGCGGAGGAACTGTCGGCGCATAGTGCTGTGCACCAGCCTACTACCGGTGAGATCCTCCTGGTGAGCCGCATCGCGGCGGCGGCTGAGATGGGTTCCCGGGCTAGCCCGGCTAGCCGCCTAGGCGGCTAGTAGCGGGTCACAACGTCGACGTCTATGCCGAGGAGCTTCCCGATTTTCTCGATCCGGCTGGCCTGCTTGCCGATGCCAAGAGCGAAGTGATGGGTCGGCGACGCCTTGCACCAGTCTTCGACAAATGTAGCCAGGTCTGGCTCGAACCGAACGGGCGTATTCGTATTCCCCGTGGTGGGAATAGCTCCCGGCACCGATTGGCCCTCGGCTGTGACGAACTTAAAGGAGCCATCATTTCGATGCGTGACGCCAAGCAGTGTAACCGGGCCGTTCTTCACCTTGAACTCGACTGACAGGCCCTTGCCGTACTTGCCGTGCAGCACGTTCAGATCGCGCTAGGCCGGTTTTTCGTCGCTGACCGCAATGTGTCCCGGACCTTCATGGCCGACCAGAACAGAATCATTGTTGAAGTTTGCGGGCTGGAATTCCGCAAATGAGCCGCCGGAGTTGAGCCGGTCCATGATCAGCATGGTCACGGTATTCTTAAGGTCTCCCTCGCCGGCGACCGGCACCCCTCGTCCTGTCAACAGCGAGCTGCCGACGATCATCGCCGGAATGATGCGCTGGAACTCATTGTCATCCACCCCGCGGTAGTAGCAGGCGAGTCCGTCGAGCCGAAACTCTTCGATGAAACGCTCCAGACCGGCGGCGACTTGAGCCGACCACGCCAGGGATTCAGGTCGTATCGGCCCGGCGATGGGATCCGCGCCGGGTTCGGGGAACACGAAGTAATCGTGGATGCGAGCGAGCATTTCCGCCGTTTCTTCGTCGGTGACCCGATTGATGCACTTCTTGAGATCGCACATCTCGACCATCTCGGTGGTCAGTCCAAACGCTGCTTCCAATAGGCCGGGATCGGCGTACATATCGATCATCCCCTCGAATGCATGTCCGAGAAACCCGATGTTAGCTTCTCTGAGCGTGCGCGCCGTCCGAGCGGCGTCCACCCACTCGTGAAGCTTCGACCATACGCGACCATCGTCCCGCAACATGCCAAACAAGACGTCCGCCACCGGGGTATTCGACCGCCTGGCGGCGAATGCAAGCTCCGGCATGCTGGTGCAGTTATCGTTGGCGAGTTGCTTATGCATCGTTGCAGTGGCCGGATCGAGTCCCGGCGTCGGCTGGAGACCCACCAGCACCACCGGGGCATTGCACCGTTTCATCACCTGAAGAACGGCCGAAGGTGGAACATACGTGGTGACGTCGCAGAAGACGAGGTCCACCCGGTTCCTGGCGAAGCATTCGCCGGCCCGTTTGCCGGCTGCGACGTTGTCGACCATCCCCGCGGAGACGATGTCGGCATGCAACCTGGCGAGATCGCTTTCGAAGTCTTCGAGATACGCTTTGAGCTCTTCCCTCAGGCCGGGAAACCGCGGCCAATATTGGTCGAAGCCACAGGCGAATGTACCGATTCTCGCTTTCATCAACAATCCTCCCGGACAATGAATGCTTCGGGCTCCAGCAGCGCATGTTAGGATGCCCAGAGCAACAGCGTCCTTGTTCCATCAGGGAGATTCGCATGAGCGCTCACTATTACTGAGGCGCTTCGATAGTCCTCGCACAGGCGGCGACGGCAATCTGGCCCGAAAGAGGGTATTCGAGAATGTCGATGGAGAAAGAATTCGCCATTGAACTGGCCACCTCCAATATCCGGTACGGCGCCGGTGCAACGCGTGAGATCGGGATGGATCTGGTCGATCTGGGGGCGCGCGACGTCATGGTGGTCACCGACCCTTA
>CAYLSS010000216.1:0-6752 GCA_964385765.1 uncultured Solibacteraceae bacterium | reverse complement strand
GCTACAACAAGGCGAAGGCGCTGGTGGAATCGGGGAAGGCGGGTAGTGTCCGCTTTGCCACCAGTTACTGGATCAAGGGCAGCCGCGGCATCAGCGCGAACCCCGGTCCGAAGCCCCGGACCCTGGCCGAAAAGAGCCGCGAGTGGCACGGCTGGCGCGAGACTTTCGGCGACTTCATTGTCGAGACTTACTGCCATGGCATCGACGTGTTGAACTGGTTTCTGGGTGGACATCCCGAAAAAGCTCACGGCGCCGGAGGGCGGACCGTCATCCGGCATGGCGACCTGCGAGACCACGTCAACGTCACATTCCGCTACGCCGGAGGCGTCGATGGCGTGCTCACCGGCACGCAACTGGCGCCGCTGTTTTACCGCGACGTCCGGGAGGTCTTCCTCTGCGATGAAGCGGCTGTCGAGACCGCGCGCCACTACTGGACGCTCCACCGCGGCCCCGACGATCGGTTGACGGAAAGGGAGCCTCGCGACATCACCGCCGATGCGCTGGCGGAATTCATCCGCCGGATTCGGGAAGGGCAGCCCGAGAACACGGGGGTGCGGTCCGCCGAGAGCACGCTGACGGCGATCATGGGGCGCATGGCAATCGACGAGAAGCGCGAGGTTACCTGGGAAGAGGTTCTGAACGCATGAGCGCCGTCCGTATCATCGATTTCTCAGCACTTCCGGGGGTCCCGTGCCCCTGCGGCACTGCCCGCCGGGCGTTTGCCGACACTGACGAGTTTCCCGGCACGCTGCACGTTACCGAGATCTCCACCGATGCCCGGACCCACTATCACAAACGCCTTACGGAGACCTACTACTTTCTCGAGTGCAATCCCGGAGCGGAAATGGAACTCGATGGGCGGCGGACGCCGGTGAAGCCAGGGATGGCGATCCTGATTCCGCCCGGCGTCAAGCACCGCGCGGTGGGGCGCATGAAGGTCCTGATCATTGTGTTTCCGAAGTTCGATCCGGCCGATGAGTGGCTGGCTGACTAGCGGTGTGACTTCTCCGGAAGGTTTTTCCTGTCCGGAAGGTTGTCTAAACTAGTGGCCATGCCGGTCCGCCTCCATCCCAGCAATCAGCGCTATCTTCTGTACCGCGGCAAACCCTTCCTGGTGGTCACCTCGGCCGAGCACTACGGCGCCGTGCTCAACCCGGACTTCGACTTCCGCCGCTATCTTGCCGCTCTCGAGCGGGACGGAATGAACTATACCCGCATCTTCACCGGTTCCTACGTCGAGATTCCAGGCAGCTTTGGCATCGCGCGCAACACGCTCGCGCCTGACGGCGGCCGGTTCCTGCCACCGTGGACTCGCAGCGACACCCCCGGCTATGCGGGCGGGGGTAACAAGTTCGACCTTGACCGCTGGAACCCGGACTACTTCGGACGCCTGCGGGAATTCATTGACGAAGCCGGCCGGCGGGGCATCCTCGTCGAGGTTACCTTCTTCTCATCGCACTACCGCGAGGAGCACTGGAAGCACAGTCCCTTCCACCCGAACAACAATGTCAACTCCACCACCGCCCTCGCCGATTACAAGCTCATCAACACGCTCGACAACGGAAACATCCTCGCGCGCCAGGAAGCCATGGTGCGCCGCATCGTCCGCGAGCTGAACGAGTTCGACAACGTCATCTACGAGATGCAAAATGAGCCGTGGGCCGACCGCTCGGTGATGGCAGATGTCATCAATCCCTACCTGCCCGAACCCCAGCGCGATCGCTGGCCCAATTCGGTCGACCTCGCGGATGCGGCCTCGCTCGGATGGCAAAAGCGCGTCGCGGCGTGGATTGCCGATGAGCAGGCAACGCTGCCGAACAAGCACCTGATCGCGCAGAACTACTGCAATTTCCGCCACCCGGTTCCGCTGGAGGAACTACTGCCCGTGGTTTCCATCATCAATTTTCACTACGCCTGGCCCGAGGCGGTCTGGTGGAACGCCGGTCTGAACAAAGTAATCAACTACGATGAGTCGGGCTTCATCGGCAGCTCCGATGACGCCTACCGCGAGCAGGCCTGGCGATTCCTGCTGGCCGGGGGCGGGGCCTTCAACAACCTCGATTACTCGTTCACGGCCGGCCACGAAGACGGGACCGACACGGAGCCGAACGGACCCGGTGGCGGCAGTCCAGCACTTCGAAGGCAACTCCGCATCCTCCGCGAGTTCCTCGAAGCACTGCCGTTCACCGAGATGGATCCGGATTTCAGGACCATCCGCCGGGCCCCGGGAGTTGTCCCGACCGTTCTGTCAGCGCCGGGCAAGGCCTATGCCCTCTACTTGGCCGGCGAGGGCCGGGCGTCGCTTTTGGCCGACCTCCCCGAGGGCTCTTATCGAGCCGAATGGATCGACCCGAAAAACGGTCAGGCGCTGAAGTCCGGCAGCTTCGACCATCCGGGTGGAATCGGGACCCTCCGGAGCCCCGACTACCGCACAGACGTCGCGTTGCGGCTCGTCGCGACCTGACTGGTCTTCCGATACGGGCGATGTGTATCCGGGATTTTGCCAAGAAAGGCTCCGGCAGTGGATGGCCCATGAACGATGACTCATGACCCTGGAAATCACAGCGCGCGCCGTGGCTTGTTCAGGCAGAGTCTTGCGAGTTCCTCGAGTCTTGCTTCCCCGGCGCACATCACCGTGTCGGCGCCGCCCCAGTAGATCTTGATGCTTCCGTCGTCTTCTTCAACGGCGCCGCAAGAGAAGACCACGTTGGGGACGTAGCCTGTCACTTCCCAGGGATCTTCCGGCTGCACGATCCATTCGTCGGCGACACCCAGGAGCTTGCCAGGATTCTCGAGATCGTGGAGAGCCACCCCAAGTCTGTAGATAGCGCCGCTCATGGTTTGAAAGACGCCATGGTAGATGCTCAACCAGCCGTGGCCGGTCCGGACAGGCGTGGCGCCCGGTCCGACTTTCATCTCGTCCCAGTGGTAGGGCAGGGGCTTGATCAAGACCTGGGAGTCTCCCCAGTGCACAAGGTCGGGAGAGTATGAAATCCAAATCGACCAGGGTGATATTGCCGAATGGGGCCGGTCCAGACGAGCGTACCGTCCGCTGAACCGCCGGGGGAAGATGACGACGTTCCGGTAATCGGCCTGCGTGATCAGGGCGACGCGCTCGACACGGTTGAAATCCGACGTTCGGGCCAATGCGACTCTCACGCCGTGCTCGGAGTAGGCGCTATAGGTGATGAGGTATTCGTCGGCGAGCGCGCAGATTCGCGGGTCCTCCACGCCAAACGCCTCATAGTGGCGAATGGTTCGGTACCAGAGGGCGCTAGAAACTCGCATGTCACATCGAAGCGAAGACGGAATCGGGAATTGGAAGATCGATCCGGAACCGGTTCATGACCTGCCCTACCCGTGGCCCGCGAGGCGAAACGTAGGCCTCCACGCAGGCCTCAATCAGGCTCTGCGTCTCGAGTGGCTGCTGGTCGAACCTCGCCTTTTGGCCACCTCGTGGATACCATCCCCGATTCCCAATCGGGGCGAAGTAGCCGCCCGCATCGGTCTGCACATTCACGAGCCACTCGAGTGAACGCAGGCCCGTCTCGAGCATATCGCCGCGTTGCAGCCACTGGCCGGACATGATCAGGGCCTGGGGGATTTTGCCGTTATCGTAGGTGACGATGTCCTCGATCCAGGGCCAGTCCGCAGTGGCGTTTCGGGAGTGAAGCTCGAATAGCCGACCGGCGAGTTTCTCGCGCGCTCTTCTCGTCTCGCTATCGCCACCAAAGCGCCGCAGATACGCATGGATTCCCACCAGGCCGAACGCCCAGGATCGAGGTGAACTCAACTCCAGGAGGCCGGGCAGAGCCCGGTCGAACAGGTGGAGGGCGGCGCCGGTCAGGCTCTCGGTGTGGGACCACGCCACCGTCGTTCCCAGCCCCCAGATGGCGCGGCCCTGAGCGTCTTCGGAGCCCTCCTCTTCCAGCCATCGCCGGTCATACGCCATGAAGTTCCGGAACCGTCCGGTGCTTTCATTGAAAGCATGGTTCAGGAAACTCAGATAGCGGCAGGCGAGCTCGGTCAAGTCCGCGGCATCGGGCAACCACTCGGTGGCCAGGACGGCGACGACCAGTGCTCGGGCATTGTCGTCCGTACAGTAGCCGTGCGAGCGGTCGGGCACGATGAACCTGGCGTGCTGAAGGAGGCCGGCGCCGTCGGTGAGCCTCTGGAGATGTTCGACCTTCAACTGGGGAATTTCGTGCGGCTTGTCCTGCAGGGTCTTCGTCCTGAAGGTTCGGCGAGGGGTTCGGTCCCGTTCCTCTCTCACTTGTGCGAACACGTCGAGGTAAGCGCGAGCCACCTCTCGCCAGATCATCCCCCGGGAGTAGTTGTAGGCCCGTTTTCGAATCGAGTGTCGTTCCACCTCGTTGTCCAGAAGGTCGATCACCTGGTCCGCGAGCCGGCCGGGGTCACGAAACGGGACGAGGCGTCCGCAGCCCTCCTGAAGGACTTCTTCGGCGAACCAGTACGGTGTGGAAACGGTCGCTTTTCCCGCGCCCAGCGCGTAAGCGAGCGTGCCGGAGACAATCTGCTCGCGGCTCAGATACGGCGTCACATAGATGTCGGCGGCGCCGAGGAACTCGCAGAGTTCGTTCAGATCCACGAAACGGTTGTGAAAGATGATGTGATCTTCCACTCCGAGATCCCGCGCCCGGCGCTGCAGTTCCAGGCGATAGGCTTCGCCCTGGGTTTGCTTCACATGGGGATGGGTGGCGCCGAGCACGATGTAGGTGGCGTCGGGGTGGCGCCGCACGACCTCCGGCATGGCGTCGATCATGTACTCCAAGCCCTTTCCCGGCGAGACCAGCCCGAACGTGAGAATCACCTTGCGCCCTTCGACGCCGAACTGGTCTTTGTAGAAATTCGGGTCGACGAACGGGACATCCGGGATCCCGTGCCAGATCAATGTGATCTTGTCAGAGCTGATCCGGTACATCCCGGTGAGAATTTCCTTGGCTTTGTTGCTCATCACCAGCAGCCGGTCCGAGAGGTGGGCGATCTCCTCCAAGACGGCTTTCTGGCCAGGGCTCGGTTCCATCAGCACGGTATGAAGAGTAGTGACGATGGGCATGCGGAGGCTGCGAAGCAGGTCGAGAATATGGCTGCCGTCGGGACCGCCGAAGATCCCGTATTCGTGCTGGAGGCAGACCACGTCAATCTGGTTCATGTTCAGGAACTCGGCCGCAAGCGCGTAGTCGTCCGGGTTTTTGCAGTTGAGCTCAAAGCGAACCGGCTCCGGATATCGATAGCCCTCCGGAGTATCGTTGATAGCGAGAGCCCAGGCTTGCAGTTCAGGAGATTCGGTTGCCAGGGCCCTCTGCAAATCCGCGGTGAATGTGGCGATTCCACACCGTCTTGGCACGAACGTTCCAATCAGGGCCACGGCGCCAAGCTTCGTGTGGTGCTGGGCAGTAGTATTCATTTCCAGTCTCCATTAATCGATCTCGAAGAATGGGGCTAATCTCTTCTGTATTATAAAAGTGGGTGTTATCTTCTCAAGTCCCTGCCAGCAAGGTGCGTCGCTCACCTGGGCGGGCCCGGATTTCCGCTGGCAACAGACCCATGAAACCTCCGTTCTTCATCGTCGGCTGCCCGCGCAGTGGAACCACATTGCTGCGCAACCTTCTGCGCGCCCATCCCAGCTTGACGGTTCCGCCTGAATCTCACTTCATCCCGCGCTGTTACAAGGCGTTCGGAGACCCGGCCGACAAAACAGAAGCGCGAAGACTGGCGAGATACATTCTTTCCACCAGTTGGGTCAAGGACTGGGGGCTCGATCTGGGGCCGAGCGACTTCGAGGACTGCCGAACCTGCCGCGAACTGGTCTGTCGCCTCTACGAGGCTTTCGCACGGAAAGAGGCGAAACCCCGTTGGGGTGACAAGACGCCTCAGTACGTCACCGAATTGCCAACCCTCTGGGAACTGTTCCCCGATGCCAGGGTCATCCACATAATCCGAGACGGGCGCGACGTTGCGCATTCCTGGTTGCGAACCCGGTTCCATCCCCGCAACTGCTATGCTGCCGCAAAGCTGTGGAAGGAGTTCGTCGAGAGGGGAATCCGTGATGGAAGGTCCCCGGCTGCGGGAGCCTACCACGAGGTTCGATACGAAGCGCTGCTCGGTGAACCGGCTGCGGTGTTGCGAGAGATCTCCGCGTTTCTTGATGAGCCGTATGTCGATGAGGCGCCGCGATTGAATCCGCCGGTCGCGGAGACACATCCGGTCTATCGGTGGCAGATCTCCTCGAGCGCGATAGTGACCAATAACTCTGGCAAGTGGCGGGCCAATCTCTCCCCGAAGGAGCGGGCCATGTTCGAAGCGGTTGCCGGCGATCTTCTTGCGTCCCTGGGCTATGAACTGGAAGGCCACAACCGGTCTATATCTCAGTGGGAGCGGCTTTACTGGGAAGGTTGTCAAGGTGTGGCCGCGTTCATGACGACATTGGGAGACCTGCGGCAGCCCGATCGCTTCAAGACCCGTCTCTCGCTGCGTCTGGCTGACGCCCGGGCCCATCTTCGAAGCCGTAGGGGTGTGGAAACACGACGGCGCACGCCCCACTGAAACACATTCATCACATAACTTGTCCCGCACTGGATGAAAGGCAACGAATTCCGGCGTCTGTTGGTAGTCTAAAATTTGCGGCGCCATGCCTCACGTCATCGCAGTTCTTTCCTGGGCCGTCATCGGTCTGCTTGTCCTTTTTGCCATGCGGCGATTGGTCATGATCGCGGCCGCCATGGTCCCTG
>CAYLSS010000215.1:0-6772 GCA_964385765.1 uncultured Solibacteraceae bacterium | reverse complement strand
GCCATGCGGTCGCGGCTGTCCACCGGACGCCGTTCGCCGAGCGTCGAGGCATTGTAGAGATCGATCACCTCGTCGAGATCGAGATTGTTCCCGGTTCGGTAGCGGATCATCGGAACCATTGTGACTTCACGGATCGAAGACGTCGAGAAATGAGATAATCAGCGCCGGAGAGCGAATCATGACGAATCAGCGAATCTGGCCGCAAAGGAGGTCGAGCCGGCGTGAACTGCTCGGCGGATTGGCCGCGGCCGCGGGACTTTCTCTTACCCGGTGCGGCGGGGGGACGCCGCCGAACATCCTCTGGATCATCGCGGAAGATTTCAGCCCAGACCTCGGCTGCTACGGCAACGGGGACTTACAGACCCCGCGGATCGACCGGCTGGCGTCGGAGGGCATGCGCTTCACGAACGCGTTCGCGACGGCGCCCGTCTGCTCGGCCGCGCGGTCAGCGCTCGCGGTGGGAATGTACCAGACCTCGGTTGGCGGCCACAACCACCGGAGCCACCGCAATGACGGCTATGAGCTGCCGCATCCGGTGCGGCCGTTCACGCACTATCTTCGCGAGGCGGGTTACCACACGTCGAATCTGGAGAACTCGCACGGGCTCGAGGGCACCGGCAAGACGGACCTCAACTACCAGACCGAGAATCTCTTCGACGGCGAAGACTGGAGCGAACGCGCCGAAGGCCAGCCATTCTACGCCCAGATCAACTTCTCCGAGACGCACCGCGCCTTCAAACGTTTTCCGGAGAATCCGGTGAACCCGGATACACTCACGTCGCTGCCGCCCTACTACCCCGATCATCCGGCGGTCCGGCTCGATTGGGCCACCTACCTCGATGACACCCAGCACCTGGACCGGAAGGTCGGCCGGGTGCTCGACCGGCTCGAGAAAGAAGGGCTTGCCGGCAATACGATTGTCTTCATGTTCAGCGACCATGGCCGGGCGATGCCCCGGGGCAAGCAGTTCCTCTACGACGCGGGCCTCCACATCCCGCTGATTGCGCGCATGCCGGCCGGCTACCAAGCCGAAGGCTACCAGGCCGGCGCGCTGTTCGAAAACATGGTCTCCTCCATCGACATCACCGCGACCACGCTGCGGCTGGCCGGCGTCGAGCCGCCCGAGCACATGGAGGGCCGTCCGTTCTTCGCGCCGGAAGTCCAGCCCCGTAGCTACATCGTCGCCGCCCGCGACCGCTGCGATGAGACCGTGGACCGGATCCGCGCGGTTCGCGACAAGCGCTACAAGTTCATCCGCAACTACTACCCTGAGCGGCCCTACACGCAGCAGAACATCTACAAGGACACACAGTATGCCACTCTGGCGGCCATGCGACAGCTCAAGGAAGCCGGCGAGCTGACCGGCCCCCCCGCCCTCTTCCTCTCCGAAACCCGCCCCACCGAGGAGTTCTACGACATTCAAGAGGACCCGCACGAGATCAATAATCTCGCCGGCAGGCGCGAGCACGAAGCCAAGATCGCCGAGATGCGCGGCCTGCTCGACCGCTGGATCGAGGAGACCGCGGATATGGGCGAGACCCCCGAAGCTCCGTCCGTCATCGAGCAGGACTACAAGTACCGGACCAACTTCAATGGCTGGTGCACCCGCACCAATTCCCAGGCATCGGTTGCCGATAAGCACCTCAACGTCGAGATCTTCGGCAGAAACGCCCACCTGCTGCGCAGCTACGTCGCCGAGGGCGGCGACTTGGCGCTCGAGTTCCGCGCCCGCTCCAGCGATTCGGCGGTCAAGTCGGTCCAGTGGGGCACGATCGAGGACCTGCGCAATCCATCCTTTGTCAAGGAGGTGAAATTCGCCGCCGACGACCGCTGGCGCAACTACTCGGTCCCCTTCGCCGCCGAGGGCTGGCTAGCCCAATTGACCATCCATTTCACGGAAGAACCAGGTGTTGTCGAATTCGAACGGATCCGCCTGACACGCAAAAACGGCCGGCGGAGCGAAACCATTCGCCAGTGGGAGTTCACCTGACAGCGTCTCCCTTGAGAAAAAGGCCGGGCCGATATTTGACCGGCCCGGCCTCGACATGCCTACCGCAGATCCTTGATCGACGCTCCGAAGTTGATATGGAAGGGCTGTCCGTCGACAACCAGCGCCGGTACTGACTTCACCCCGGCCTGCTCAGCCTCGCTAATCCGGCTCTTGCTCTCGCCAAGGTGGACCACATCGACCTCGTAACGGGCCGGATCAAGGGCGTTCACCAACTGCTGCTCCGCGGATACGCATACGGGACAGCCGGCATGGTAGAAAACAGCTCGTCTCATTCTTTGTTCCTCCTGAATTGTATAATGTATCGACTCGATACTATAATTTAAATAAACCAAAAAATGTCTCTTGTCAAGAAGATATCGAGTCGATATTATATTGCTGTGGCTGAACTGCGCGTTTTCGACCTCCTGGAGCGGCTCGGCAACCTCCTGCGCGCCGCCGAGCGGGAGGCGGCTGCCGGGGCGGGTCTCCTGCCGGTTCACCTGTCTATGCTGCGCTATCTGGCCCGCGCCAACCGCTACAGCAACACGCCCGCGGCAGTGGCCGAATACCTCGAGACGACCAAGGGGACAACCTCGCAATCGCTTCTGGTGCTGGAGCGTAAGCGTTATATCGCCAAGAATATTGACCGATTTGACCGGCGCGTGGTGCGTCTCACAGTCGCCACGGAGGGCGCGCGTCTGCTCGCCCGTCTCGCTCCTCCAGAACCACTCCGTCAAGCCTTCGCCGAACTGTCCGATCAGGCAGTCGCCGACCTTGAGAGTCGGCTTTCCGATCTGCTGCTAGCGATGCAGCGGACCAATTCCTCACGGAGTTTTGGAGTCTGCCGGACTTGCCGTTTCTTTGAGCGCAAGCCCGACGGATTTCGCTGTGGTTTGACCGAGGAGCCCCTTTCCGTCGCCGACAGCATCCGCATCTGCCGTGAGCACGAAGAGTCCGATATCAAGAGTTCGTCGTAAGTCATTGACAGTTGCGAATAGGAATGCATTGGGCTCTGCTGGCCGTGGCGCACTACGCCCTCATTGGAGCAGATGGCGGATCGTCAGCCCGCGGTTGGCGGCGCCAGGCTGTTAATCCCGTTTGACGCGCCGGTTGCGCCGGGTCGTCGTTACTCGATCGGAATGCGGCTTTTGTTCTCGGCCAGCCACTGATCGAATGTTTTGAGCGCGGGGTTGAGCGAGCGCGAAAACTCCAGGTCGCGCGCCCCGCAATAGTAGTCATTGAAGTCGCGCTTGAACTGGAACATGTTCCCAAGGTCATCTGCGCCCGGGAAACCGAAGCCGCGGTAGACATCCGGCGAGACCGCGTTGTAGATCACCTCCTGGCCCAGCGCACGGCTCAACGCATCGGCCATCTCCGCGCCGGTGAGGTGTTCCCCGGCAATGCCGACTGTCTGGCCGATTAACTCGCCGCCGCGTCGGAAGATGCCGTAAGCGCACCGTCCGATGTCCTCGGCGGCGATGCCCGGCAGCTTCTTGTCGTTCATGGGAAACGTGATTGCCAGCTTGCCGTCCGGGCCCTTCCTCGGGCCCATGCCGAAGTGAATGAGGTTATCCCAGTAAAACGACGTCAGCAGGAAAGTGGTCGGTACTCCGAGCGCGCTGAATCCCTCTGCCGCCTCGCCCTTGGCGTCGAAGTGGGGCACTTTGTAGTGGGTCAGCAAGGTGGACATGCGATCGTCTTCGAGAGGCACCCACTTCCGCGTGTCCTCCAGCATCGACCAGATGACGTGCCCGACCTCGGCGGTCTTGGCGGCCTCGGCGAGGCTGCGCGCTTGGGCCAACTCTCTCTTGGGCGAACAATGCTCCCAGTAGTTGGTCACACAAAACGCGGCGTCCGCGCCATCGAATGCCCGCTTGAGGCTTTCCAGGTCATCCATGTCCGCGGCGACCACCTCGGCGCCCTGCTCAGCCAGCGCCCTCGCTTTCTCCGAGTCGGGATTGCGGGTAATGGCCCGCGCCGAGAAATTGCCCTCCTGGTCACTGAGGATGGCGCGCGCCAGTCCTCCTCCCTGCAAGCCAGTCCCGCCAATCACCGCGATAACCTTCTTGTCCGCCATTTAGTTTTCTCCTTCAAAACATAGATGCGTTCAGCTTCCGGCGCGATGCCGATGATTCGAAGCATTCTTGAAAAGCTATTCCGCGGCGGGTCGATGAACTTACTCGGGTTCTTTTTGCGTGGGACCGATGGAGCTTCCGGCCCTAACCTTGGGAACCCGCAGGTCGACGACGTGATCGGAATCTTCCAGGAACCGGCGGAAGGCTTCAGCGTCCGGATCGGTGAAGCTGAGCACCTGACTGCTGCCTAAGAAGTGGAAGCTGACCGTACCGCGGCCATCGACCTCCATATGGGTCACGCTGTTCAGATTGATAACCTGTTCGCCGATGGCGATGAGAAATGGCTGCATGGTGACGTCTCCTTTCTATGATTGGATCGCGGATCCTTTCTCGCGCGGCCCGATGTCGATCTCGGAGAGATCCTCATCGGTGAGTGCGGCTTCGGCGGCTGCCGCATTTTCCTTCGCCTGATCCGGATTGCGAACCCCCAACCAGAGCATGGGTGGTGCATGGTTTGCGGCTGCATCTATTCATGTCTCCTCTCCAGCTTGACCCGGGGCGGGGAGGCATTGTTTCAATGCGTTTATCGAGTGCAGTTTGCAAGCCAAGCCGACAAGGGCGGGAAAGGGGCCCGCCTGTCAGTTTCCCTGCCGCCGGGACGGGTTTTGAGGGTCATAGTCCGGATTCGGCGATGGCATCTGCGCGCCCACTGATTCACGCCACGCCCGCAGCTTTTCTCTCAGCGCCTGCGCTTTTTCCGGCATCTCGCCGGCCAGGTTCTTCTCCTCGCCGATGTCCTGGCCCAGATTGTACAGCTCGACGTGCTCATCCTCGAAGAACTCGATCAACCTGAAGTCGCCTTCGCGGATTGCCGAGTATGGTGTTGCGCCTTGAGAGTGGTAGTGCGGGTAGTGCCAGTACAGGGAGTTGCGAGCGAGGCTGGCCGAGGGATCCTGCAGCACCGGCGTCAGATCCAGGCCGTCCACCATGTGATCAGGCTCGCGCGGGACGCCGGCTATGGAGAGAACCGTCGGGTAGTAGTCCACCGTGATGATCGGCTCGTCGCTCGCGGCGCCCATCGGCGTGACGCCGGGCCAGTAGATGATGGCGGGCACACGCACGCCTCCTTCGTACACCGAGCCCTTTCCCTCGCGCAGCGGCTCGTTCTCGGTGGGGTCGCCGGTACCGTTGCGGTCCAACCCGCCGTTGTCCGAGGTGAAGATGATCACCGTGTTGTCGGCCATTCCTAACGCCTCCAGCTTCGCGCGCAGTTGTCCCACGCTGCGGTCCACGCTTGCCACCATGCCTGCGTAAGTCGGGTTGGTGTGCCGCATCCCGGGCTTGACCAGCGGCCTGAAGTAGGCGATATCCGACGGCTTCGCTTCGATCGGAGTATGTACGTTGTAATAGGCGAAGTACATCAGGAAAGGACCGCTCTGCCAGTCATCGAGTACCTTGATCGCTTCCTCGGTGAGGCGATCCGTGAGATACTCGCCTTCCTCACCGCCTTCCGGCATCGGCCCCAGCGTGCGTTCGCCGCGGGCGTAGGGGTAGAAGTATGTCGGCGGCGCGCCCCACTGGTTCCCGCCGATATTGATGTCGAAGCCGTGCCGCGTCGGCATGTATTCGTCCTGGTCCGGCTCGCCGGTCGGCAACAAATGCCACTTGCCGACATGCGCCGTCTTGTAGCCAGCGCCCTTGAGCGCTTTGGCTAGCGAGACGTGCTCGTGCTCGAGCTTCATGGTCCAGTCCGGCACGGCCAACTTGGCGTGGGGGCGCTGGTGTCCCCGGATCCAGTCAGTCACATGGGTGCGTGCCGGATATTGACCGGTCATCATCGACGCGCGCGTCGGTGAGCAGACGGTGCAGGCGGCGTAGGCGTTGGTAAAGCGAACGCCATCGCTCGCCAGTTGGTCGATGGAAGGCGTTTCGTACAGGTCGGAGCCATAGACTCCGAGGTCGGTCCAGCCAAGGTCATCGACGAGCAGGATCAGGAAGTTCGGTTTCTCTGCTTCGGTAGCCGGTTCTTCCGGCGCGGAGCAGCCGTACAGTAGCAGCAGGACCGCTACGATGGTAAGCGACAGATGGCGGGTCATACCAGGGACAGCTTACCACTCAAATCGACGACGCTCATGGACGTTGTCTCCGCGAGCCCTCCCACCGCCCCATGGGAAGGGCGCTATAAGATCCCGTGGGATGACCCGGACTGCAGCCGGCGCTTCCTCGCCGAGCACCTGGACCAGTCCCACGACGCAGCCAGCCGCCGCTTTCACCTCATCGACAGGCAGGTCGCCTGGATCGACCGCAAGCTCCTCGGCGCCAAACCTTCCAGGGTGCTCGACCTCGGCTGTGGTCCCGGCCTCTACGCCAGCCGCCTGGCCCGCCTTCGTCATGAGTGTGTCGGAATCGATTTCTCCCCGGCCTCAATTGCCTACGCCCGCGATCAGGCCAGGTTGCTCAATTTGAGCTGCCGCTACATCCAGGGCGACCTGCGGACCGCCGGCTACGGCAGCGGTTACAACCTGGCCATGCTCCTGTTCGGCGAGTTCAACACGTTCGCTCCCGTCGAAATGCAGCGAATCCTCGACCGTACATTCTCCGCCCTTGCTTCCGGCGGCTGCTTTCTCATCGAACCCCAGCGTTTCGACGCCATCCAAAGGACCGGAACCGACCCTTCTACCTGGATGCGCTTGCAGAAAGGCCTGTT
>CAYLSS010000214.1:4818-6777 GCA_964385765.1 uncultured Solibacteraceae bacterium | reverse complement strand
GCGCCCTCCATCGGACGCCGAACTCCGCACCCTCCGCGAGCACGGCGACCGCGTCCATCAACACACTAGTACCTTCTGGTAAGGTGGATCTCCAGATCCGGGACGACCGAATCGCAGCCAGGCCGCTCAAGGCGCCCTTGCGGAGGTTTTGTGACAAGAGTCTTTAAACTCCACAAGCCCCAGGCTGATTTTCAGAGACTCGTCAATGCGTCGCATGGTGTCTGGAGAAGCCTGCCCAGCTTCTTCATTAGCCGCCGGCGATCAACCGACCGGATCTGGTTCACGATGACTGCCGACCGTTTGGGCAGTCCGCTCTCCTCTGGCTCAATGATGACCTCCCTTGGGTAGGGCGGCTCAGAAAACTTTTGTGCCGCTCCTCGCGGCCAACTGCCCGGCCCGCTCCCTCGTCGAATGCGCTGGATCGGGTGTTTGCCGTCTTTACTTCTTAGTCTTATACTCTTCCTCAACCTTGCGGTCAGGTTTGTGGATCGCTGGTTTCGTTCGAATCTTACAGTGTCCGGATGGGCTCTTGCCTTCGATCGAGTTGCCCAGGAGCCAATTAGAGAGCCGGGCTTCTGGAACGTATGCATGGCCTGCGGTCAGGGGTCGAGCCTCACTGAAGTGGAACAAGCCCGTTGGTCTTTCTCGTTCTTCTACCGATGCCCCATCTGTCGGGTACTAACGCCTCTGTTTCGGAAGTCAGCGGCCAGTGAATCTCAGGTAACACTTCGTCAAGCCCCGAAGCCCCAGGCCGAAGACACTTTGGCACCAATTTCTAACCCGTCGAACATACAAGAAAGATCCGAGAAACCACCGCCAGTTGTCGAAAACGAGAGGTCCGTCCCCAACGGGTCGGAGCGGCTGACCCCGCCGCTCTTTATTGACCCAATCTCTGACCAACCGACGCCACCCACGCCTGGGAGAATATATAATACCTAGTGCTATACTTGTCTTAGAGTAGAAATCGATGTCGTCCAAGTGAGGGTGGGTGCGAACGTCCACAACCAAGGCGTTCACACGGTTTGCGGACAAGGTCGGCATTTCCGATTCTGCGCTGTGTGGGGCGGTGCGGGACGCGGAACGGGGTTTGGTCGCCGCCGATCTCGGTGCCGGAGTGATCAAGCAGCGTATCGCGCGGCTTGGCCAAGGCAAGTCAGGCGGATTTCGAACGCTGATTGTCTTCAGTGCGGGTGCAAGGGCGTTCTTCGTTCATGGTTTCGCGAAGAATGAAGAGAGTGGCAGCGCACGGCCCGCATGAATAACTATCTCTGAACTGTAACAAATGCAGATTGAGTCAACACAACGCCCCGCGTCTCCGCTACAACAGTGTGGTCACCATTCGGCAGGTCCGGGACTACGATATTGAACTGGAACAGGCCCGACGAAATCATGCCAGCGACCCAATAATACCGACAAGCGCTTCCGTGCCTATCGCCGGTGTATCACCGCTCCTTAGCAAGGTAGCCGGACTGCAAAGTCGAGTCGGTACGCCAATTCGGCCGAAAATCACCCCTCAATTACTCCGCGCCAGCCGGACCGCCTGCCTGACCGCATTCTCCAAAGCCGCCGGCACCCCAGGCGTGTCCGACCGGCGTGCCGCTTCAACCACCGACAATGCAAGAAACGGCTTCGACTTCCAGTGAATCGCCCGCCGGATGGCCCGGTCCCGGTGCCCCGAGGGGCCGCGTTTGTGCTTTCCATGTTTGGCGGCGGACCGGTATACCTCGCCGTAGCCGGAGTTCCACAGGTAACGCTCGATATCGCCGTCCGGCAACTGTGTGATGTGCTGCTCGCGGGCGCCGTCCCGGATCAGATCTACGGCCGCCATTACATAGTCGTCTCCGGCGTCGTCGCCGTCGGCCAGAAGATGCCAGCCGATGCCGAGGTTGTTGGCTAGCTCCAAGATGGGCCGCACGCCGCACTGGGCGAACTCCACCACGCCGATTCCTTCGGCGTCGA
>CAYLSS010000214.1:2636-4808 GCA_964385765.1 uncultured Solibacteraceae bacterium | reverse complement strand
CAAAGCCGCGCCATTTCCGGGAGCAGCCAGAACTCGGTCTCCCCCTCCACCAGCAGCCAGCAGCGGTCAAACAGCGCTCCACCGCGCCGGGCGCGAATGTGATACCCCAGCCGCCGGCGGTCGTTCTTCGGCAAGCGTGCCTCGTGAAACCGGTAGACATCGGTGATGTTGCGCCGGCGCACCAGGCGGCGGAGCGAGCCGAGCGGAAGCGACGAGACGATCTCGGGCGAGTAAGTCGAGATCAGCTTCTGCACCGGCAGACTTTCGAGGACCCGCCGGACCGAGCCGAGCGTCGCCGGATGAAGATGGGCTCCGAAATGCTCCACGCCAAGGATCGGATCGACATCCTCGTCGAGCGGAATGGCGCCCCGCGCCTCGATCAGAGCCCCGAAGACCAGCAGCGGTCCGAGGCTCTGGGCGCCGCCGCTCGGGATATGGTATGGGCGTACCTCTTCAGCCGCGTCGCCCGTCGCCTTGACGAGGCGCTTCCAGATCCGCCGCGCCGCGGACCGCGCCCGGCCAAGCTCCTCCGGAGTCAGCGACTCCCAACTCTCGGACAGCTTTCCATACACCTCTCGGGTGAATTCCTCTATGCCGCGATCCATCGCCTCCGCCGGACTGAGCTGCGCCTCCGGGCGAATCAGTTCGGGCCCCGGCTGCGCGGGAGGCCGGCGGTGCATACCTCCGAAGACGAGAAACGGATTCCGGCGCCGTAGCTCGGCGACCGCGGCGTCCACCCCGTCAAACTCGATCACCTCACCATCCGCATCGATGAAGGCGCACCCCACTTCGGCCGCCTCCGTATACGGATTCCAAACCGCCCGGGTCCGCCAATGGGTGGCGGAACGCCCGCCCTCGGACGGAACGATCACCGGACCAAGAATCTCCCGCAACTCTGGTCCCCACTCCCCCGGCTCCATCTCCTCGAACGAGAGCACGGCCCGGATAGCAGACGGCGCACCGGACGGCGGCCGGAAGTCGCTACGTTGGAAAACGATCCCGTCATCGTGGAGGCCAAGACAGGCAGCTAGCGCGTCAAAGATGCTGGTCTTGCCGCTCCCGTTTTCGCCAATCAGGACCGTGGTCTTCGCGTCGAGGTCGAATCGGGCGCGGCTCACGGCCCGAAAGTTCTCAATGGCGACAGAACTGAGGAACATGATCTCTCAAAGAGACAATGATAGCGGCCAGGAACAGCGAATGGCATGGAGTGAGCGTGCCCATCTCAATGCACGCCATCGGATTGACACATCAAAGCTTCCCCAACTTACTACTCGTCCCGTTGGTCGGAGAGCTTCTTGATGGCTCGATCGAACACGTCCGGCGTTTCCTTGCCGATCAGCGTGACAGTCGTGGCCGCGGAAAGAGTGCCCGGAACGCCACACTTTCTCGACCGGGTGAGCTCTCCTCGCGGATCGATACGGCTCCGGCACGAGCCAGCCATTGCATTTCGGCTTGTTTGATGTAAAGTCATTGCAACGGCTTTCGGCGCCGGTGTCGGCCCGCGTCTGGCTGCGCGACGGAAACCGGGAAAGAAATCCGATGAAACCGCTTCGATACTCCCTATGGCTCGTACTGGCGGCGGTAGCGTTGTGGAGCGCTGTTCGGCCGCTGGTGGAGACCAGCCCCCGCGACACTCGTCCGTCCATGGAGCGTGCCGACGCCGACCGCGAGCGTCTCGACCGCGGCGCTGGCCCGCTGCAGAACTACGGCGACCTCCCGGTGCGCTCGGACGCCGGGCAAATGACCATCTCGCCAGTGAACAATGTCCCTGTCTCCCAGACCGACACCTGGACCCTCACCTTCGAGGTCGGCCCGGCCGGTATGGCCGTCGACGACGGCCTGCTCGTCTACATCCCGCACGGGTGGTCCCCGCCGCTGACCCTCGCACAGGGATTCAAGACAACCACCGCGGCGGGCTTTTGTACGGCGGTTGCGTCTCGGAAGGAGACGACCATCCGGTTGTTCA
Organism: uncultured Solibacteraceae bacterium; assembly: GCA_964385765.1. GTDB lineage: Bacteria > Acidobacteriota > Terriglobia > Bryobacterales > Bryobacteraceae > CAWELS01. The sequence continues at coordinate 2,842 of CAYLSS010000214.1, read as the reverse complement.
GTTCATTGGAAGATCAGACTCGATTGGGCGAAGGCGGCAACCTGTGGGTCGCGGTGGAAGACGCTCCGCTCACCGAAGGCGACACCATCGAGATCACTTATGGGGACCACAGATACGGAAGCCCCGGAGCCGTCAGTGCTTACTTCTCGGCGCAGTTCGAGTTCAACACGCTTGTCTTCCGGCGGATGAACTGGGAGAAGTTCGAC
>CAYLSS010000214.1:0-2626 GCA_964385765.1 uncultured Solibacteraceae bacterium | reverse complement strand
CGAAATGGTCCGGTCGCTGGATTCCGGCGGCAGGCTGCCTCGCTACGTTGGCCTGATGGACGCGGCCAGCGAGTTCTTCTACGTCGCCCGCCCGCCGCGCCTCCGGACCGTCGGCCGCGAGGCTACCCGCTTCGAGGTCTTCGTGCCCTCCCGCGTGCAGGTCGGCGAGGCCTTCGACGCGCACGTGGTCGCCTTCGACATCCACGACAACCCGGCCTCCGGTTACAACGGGACCATCGAGTTCGAGCCGCGCAATCACGTCCAACAACCTGCCCCATTTGACTTCAACCTCCAGGATGAGCCCTTCGTGCGCTTTCTGGACGCCGTCACTATTGACGAGCCTGGCATCTACCGCCTGAAGGTCGTCGATGAAGCCCACAGGCTCACGGGCGTCAGCAACCCCGTCGAGGTGGTCGAGCAACCCGGTGACCGGCTCTACTGGGGCGATCTGCATGTGCACACATGGGAGTCCGACGGCCTCAACACCGTCTCCGACGCCTACCAGTTCGGCCGCGACCTCGCCGCCCTCGACTTCTGCGCCATCAGTGACCACAGCGACGGCGTCAAGCCCCCGCAGCGTGCGGGGGCGAAGCGCTTCCTCGACGAAGGCCGTTTTGTCGCCTTCAGCGGCTGGGAGCAGACCGTCGTCGACGGCGGCCATGTCAACGTCTACTTCGTCGATGACAGCGAAAAGTACGAAACGCTCTACTCGCGCGAGATCAGCAAGCCCGAGTTCTGGGAAAGACTGCGCTCCGTCGGGAAAGGGAATGTGATCGCCATCCCCCACAACCATGCCGGCGGCGGCTGGGAAGATTTCGACGACGAACTCATCCGTCTGAATGAGATCTACTCGGTATGGGGAAGTTCGGAGGTCCGCCACCCGGCCGAACGTCCGTACCGGTTCGGCCGTACTGGGGGCCGGATCTACCAGGACGGTCTCCAGAAGGGACTGCGGCTGGGCTGCATTGGATCGGGTGACGAACACGCCGGACGACCCGGCTACGGTTACTGGCTGCGGGTGTCCCGAGCGTGGCGCAACGGAATGGTCGCCGCTTACGCTCCGTCGCTAACTCGCAACGACGTCTTCGCCGCTCTTTGGGACCGGACCGTTTACGCCACCACCGGCGCCCGCATCATCCTGGACGTCGAACTCAATGGCCAGCGTATGGGTTCACAGATCAAAGCGGCCGACGCTCCCCGGACCCTGAAAGTTCATGCGGTGGGGACAGGGAACATCCGGTCTGTCGAGGTAGTACGCAACAACGAGGTTTACTTTACCCATCAGGGCCATGGCGCCGAGGCGACCTTCGAGGTTCGCGACACTACCCCGCTCGGTGACGGCGCCTACTACTACGTCCGCGTTATCCAGCAGGACACGCACATGGCGTGGTCCAGCCCGATTTGGGTGGACCCGCGCGGCTGACCGGTACCTACCGAGGATGCATCTTACGCGCGCCGGAAGACCCGCGACCTACGAGTCAGCGTCGTCGCGAAGCGTCCTCACGACCCAATAGACCTCTACGCGAGGCTCTCCCTCTATCTGGTACGTCTGATACGGAAGCCCTTTTCGTTCCGCAAGCGCCGACCCGCACCCGGCCCCACTGCCCGTCGCCTGTTCCTACGATCGAAGGTTTGCTACACGCTTCTTTCAGCTTCACCTCTCGGCTACGTCTTCTGATTCGCTACGGTTCTTGTCATCGGCTCTGCCACCTTCCAGCCTGTTAGAACCAACCCATGCCGGGCACACTAAGGCGGACGTCCACCTCAGCGGCTGGGATGACGGCCTGCTGGATCTGCTCAGGCGGCCAGGGACCTGGCGCGACCGGCCCGCTCGGTGAGGGCCGATCGCGCCGTAGACCTCCGCGGCCTGCCGGAAGGCGTCGCGGGCCGCGTCCGGACGGGCCGTATCTCGATACAGGAATCCCATGGAGTAGAGGCAGTTGGCCTCCCCCAACCGGTCCCCGATCTGGCGGTGGATCGGCAGCGTCAGGATCTGTCCGCCGTAGGTCTGCTGCAGCCGGCTCCGGCAGCGGCTATAGGCGAGGTCGACGGGCGCGGTATAAAGGATGTCGCAGCTCAGCCCCCGCAGAACCGCCGCCTGGTCGAGAAAGAGGATCTCGTGGTTCGTTTTCGCCGTACCCGGCAGCGGCTTCTGGGGAATGCGGTCGAGCTCGTCGACCAGGATGGCGATCCCCCGGTAGCCGCCGTTGTCAGCGAGCCACTTTGCCGCAGGCTTGAGAACCTCTTTGTTGATGAGGTCATACAGCCGTGCCGAGCGGCCTTCCAGTATCTTCCGCAAGCGCGGGCGAGCGCTGGGCAGATCCTTGAGCGCGGTCCCGAATTTGAACGGACCAGTTCCGAATTGGACGGTCTTCAGATCCACATCGGCGTGGAGCAGATCATCGATCTCCCCGGTGAAATTGCGAAACTTCTCCCAGCCGAATCCGTAGCCGGCATCGCGCAGATCGGTGACGAGCTGCTGGACCATTCGATAGAGCACGTCCCACGCCTCGACGTCCTGAAGGTCCAGCGCTTCCTCGGCCAGAAACAAGGAAACAAAGGTTTTGCGCGGTGCATCATCGCTTTTGAGCATCGCCTGCACGCGCTTCAGCTCGGTCGTCTTGCC
>CAYLSS010000213.1:243-6777 GCA_964385765.1 uncultured Solibacteraceae bacterium | reverse complement strand
GCCACATCGCCCACGTTGTCACCGACGTTGTCGGCGATGACACCTGGATTGCGCGGGTCGTCTTCGGGGATGCCGGCTTCGACCTTGCCGACCAGGTCAGCGCCAACGTCGGCGGCTTTGGTGTAGATACCGCCGCCCACGCGAGCGAACAGGGCGATCGAGCTGGCGCCCATCGCGAAGCCGTTGATATTCACGGACTGCTCGGGCGTGGCATAGATCCCGGCAAGAACTCCGACCCCGAGCAAGCCCAGCCCGGCAACGGCGAGGCCCATGACCGAACCGCCGCCGAACGCGACCAGAAGCGCCGCGCCGATTCCTTCCGCGCGAGCCGCTTCACTGGTACGGGCGTTGGCTCTGGTGGCTGAGCTCATGCCAATGAACCCGGCCGAGATCGAGCAGACCGCACCTGTAATGAAGCAGATTGCCGTCGACATGCCAAGCTTCCAGCCCAGTAGGACTGCGACAATCAGAATGAAGGCAACCAGAATGGTGTATTGGCGGCGGAGAAACGCCATCGCGCCGGCGTGGACCAGCTCGGAAATCTCTTGCATGGTCGCGTTGCCGGGAGATTTGCGGGTCAGAAGGACAAAGACCAGCAGGGAGGCGATCAGACCGATGAGTCCAATATAAGGGGTGTACGATGCGAGCGTATCCATTGCGGGGACTAAACATACAACCTGAGAAATAAGTTGCTCGTGACAACAGAGTTCAGCATATAGCTTCAGTCGCAGCCCGGCAAGCAGAAAACGCGGAGGGGCAGGGTGGATGCTGCGCGCCGGACGCTTCTGTGGCTGGTCCGGCGCACAGGAGAAGGAGAATCAGCTACCTGGAAAACCGATTAGCCGATTGGCTGGTACCGGAGTTGCTCGAGCCTAGCGATGCGTTCGGCCGTGGCCGGATGGGTCGAGAACAGCTTCATGATCGCCTGACCGCTGAATGGTTTGATGATGAACATGTGTTCGTGAGCGGGAGAGGCGTTCATCGGAATCTTCTTGGACCAGCCTTCGAGCTTGCGCAGGCCGCTGATGAGGCCGTCGGGTGACCCGGTGTATCTGGCCGCGGCAGCGTCCGCCCCGTATTCGCGAGTGCGCGAGATGGCCATCTGAATCATGAGCGCCGCGATGGGAGCCACAATCAACATCACCAGCATCGCCAGTGGATTGCCGCCCTCTTCGTCATCACTGCGGCCGCCACCGAAGATAAAGGCCCAACGGGCCATCGATGCCAGGAACGTAATGGCGGTGGCGATGGTCGCCGCGATGGAACTGACCAGGATGTCACGGTTTTTGATGTGACCCAACTCGTGGGCAATGACGCCTTCGAGCTCATGATCGTTCATCAGCTCGAGAAGACCGCCGGTTACGGCGACCGAAGAGTGTTTCGGATTGCGACCGGTTGCGAACGCGTTCGGTGATCGGTCCGGAATCATCCATAGCTGCGGCATCGGCAGATCCATCCGCCGGCACAAGTTGTGGGTCAAAGGACCAATCCGCCGAAAAACCTCGGGGTTTTCGGTCTCGCTGACCGGTTGGGCGCGATAGGCGGCAAGGGCCAGTTTATCGGAAAAGAAATAGCTGCCAAGATTCATCACCAGTGCCAGCCCGAAACCCAACACCAGGCCCTGCTGGCCGCCGAGGGCGCCGCCACCGACGACCAGCAGACCGCTTAACAAACCCAGCAACAAAACCGTCTTGACGTTGTTCATTGCACTACCCCCATTTTACGAAAACGGATGTGATCCGATTATGGTGCACGAAAAGTGACGGCGGAAGGCCTGCTCCCGCCGTCACTGGATGGAACCCTTCAGTGATCTGCCTTCTAGTTGATGCTGACCTTGATGTTGCGCGGCTTGGCAACTTCCTTCTTGGGCAGCGTTACTGTCAGCACCCCGTTCTTGTACTGAGCCTCAGCCTTCTCCGGATCCACTGATTCCGGCAGCGAAAAGCAACGTACAAACGAACCGAAGCTGCGCTCGATGCGGTGATAGCCCTCGTCCTTTTTCGCCTGCTCGAATTTACGCTCTCCCTTGAGAGTCAGCGTACCGTCCTCAACCTTGATGTCAAGATCCTTCTCCTCGACGCCGGGAACGTCAGCATGCAGCACGATATCGTTCTCGGTTTCCTTGATATCGACGCCGGGCGTCCATGGTCGGCTTGTTTCAGCGGACAAGAGCCGGTTTGCGGAGTCGTTGAAGAGGCGCAGGGGCGCGTCGAAATGATCGAAAGCGAATGGGTTGTAGCGGGTGAGAGTCATGTTCAGGATCCCTCCTTGTTGAAGTTTCGATAGCTTCTCACGATTCCAATATATAATCTTAGCTTTCTCATGTCAATAATTTTTTCGCAAGATTAACACATATCTTGAAACCGCACAGAGCGGATCATCGGTAATCACCTCCAGGGAGCAGTGCAGCGGGCAGGCGAGCGCTGATTATTGCTGTTCCGGTTCGGCCACTTTGTCGAGGAGAGCCAAGCGCTCCTGGCTTTCCCAGGCCGACTGGATCTCCTGTTCATCCACGCCCAGGATTCGCCCGATGAGGATGTAGGCGGGCAAGGCGTGCGGCAGATGTTCCCAGCGAGCCATGTCGAGCAGCGAATCGAGGGCGCGTTCGCGAATCTGGGCAAGTACGCCTGGATTCCGGTCTTCGGTGAGGTGCACAAGATTAACGGCGGCCGAATGGCGGTCGGTCCAGATCACGGAATTCAGCATCTCGATCAGCCAGGTGGGGGGGATCTTGATGTCGAGGGTCGGTTTCCGCTTCGCCAGAACCTCAATGGCTGACAGCGCTCGCATGGCGTTGCTCCTGACCGTATCGTCAGGATCACGCAAGGCATACATGAGATCGTCGACCACTTCCCGCTTGTCTGGGGCATAGCCGATCACGTAGGCCGCGATGGCGCGATGCTCGCTGTCGACCGAGTTCCGCAGGGTATTGCGGATCACGTCCAGATGCTCGGCGGCGAGTTCGACGAATTTCTCCTGGAATCTGCGTGTGGCGGGATTGCTCATGAGGGCGTGCCCCTGGGTGAGATCCTCCTCGATGTCCTGGTCGCGGACGGCGACGTTGAGCGAAGCGAGGAAGCCGACGTAGGTATCATGGATCACCTGTGGAAGCCGGACCGGATCCTCGGGCGGATAGCGGTAACCGTAGTGCGGGGCGCCTTCCTCCTCGATGCCGACGTACAGGATGGCTTTGCCATCGTGACAGCAGACGGCCTGCAGTTGGGCGCGAACCACACCCTTGATGCGTTCGATGCGCAATTCGGTTTCGTTTTTTGAACGCGGCAGGAAGTCGCCTTCGGTGACGCCGAGTTCCCGGCGTACCACCTCTTCGGAGACTTCGCGCAAGCCGTAGAAATCGATGATCCCGATCCGCGGGCCGAAGTTTTCAGCCGCCGGCCCCGGGTTGGGCCCCTGTCCGTAGGCTGGCGCCAAACCCAGTAGGGCGAGTAAGAAGATTAACCGGATGCCGCCGCCGGCACCGATACCGCTCGCTCGATACTCCACCTTTCATTAGACGCGCAGACGAGGGCGCCGGCTACGCGTTGGCCTGCTTTTCCGCCATCGGACCGATGATCGGGAGAACAACCAGCTTGCCCTGATAGGTTTGGAGCAACATGAAGATCCACAGAATGAAGCCGGCGAGTCCCAACAGCGGGCTGATCAGCAGCAGCGCGATTCCGGGCAGGATGATGTTCACCGCAATGTTGAGGACGACGAACACCAACGACAGAAAGATCGATTGGAATGCGTGAAAGCGGATCGTCCGATTGCGGTTGTACGGTTCGAGCACGAGGAAGACGATGCCGGTAATCAGACCCAGCACGTAGCAGAGCGTGCCGGCGACATTGTCACTCATTCCGGCAACCGCCGGTCCGGTGGGTTGAGCCTGCTGGCCACCTCCCGCCGGGCTCTCCGGAGAGGCTCCGCCGCCTTCAGCCGGAGCTCCGCAACTCGAGCAATATTTTCCTACAAAGTCAGTTCCGCATTGTGAGCAAATCGGCATGGTTCTCCTCCAGTAATCCAGCATCTGTGCTCGGCCACGAGCATGGGCACAACTTTATCGGACCGTGTGGCAAGGCGCAAGTCGGGGCGATCTCAAACCGGTTTCAAAACATCCCGGTGATTCGCCTTGACGTTGTATGAAGCCTTCTTCAGGCGCTTTCGAATCTCGTCGGCGATCATAACGGACCGGTGGTGGCCGCCGGTGCAGCCGAAAGAGATTGTCAGGTAGCTCTTTCCCTCTCGGATGTAGTGAGGAATGAGGTAGATGAGCAGCTCCGAGATCTTTTGAACGAACTCCCGGGTCTGTGGAAACGACCGGATATAGCGCGCCACCCGCGGGCTGCGCCCGGTCAGACCGCGGTACTCGGGGATGTAGTTCGGATTTGGCAGGAATCGGACATCAAAAACCAGGTCACTATCAGCGGGAACACCGTGCCGATAGCCGAAGCTGTTGATGTAAACCACCATCTTGTACTGCTCTCCGGCCTCACCGAACGTCTCCTTGGCCAGTTCGCGAAGATCGTGGACGTTGAACTTCGACGTATTGATGGTATGGTCGGCGAGCTTGCGAATCGGCTCCAACTGCTCTCGCTCCTTTTGCACGCTCTTGAACACCGAGTTCTCCGTGCCGAGCGGATGCGGCCGCCTCGTCTCGCTATAGCGCCGCACGAGCGTGTCGTCGTCGGCTTCCAGGAAAACAAGGGTCGTGTTCACCTTCCGCTTGATCCTTGCGTAAAGGTCCGGGAAGCGACCGAGTTGGCCGGCGCCGCGGACATCGATCACCAATGCCGCCCTGGTGATGTTCGGGGAGTCAGCGGTAAGCTCGGCGAAGGTCTGGATGAGGTCCATCGGGAGGTTATCGACCGCGTAGTAGCCGAGATCCTCCAGGCATTTCAGTACGGTACCCTTCCCAGAGCCGCTGAGGCCTGTGATGATGATCAATTCCGGCGGCGTCGCCTTGGCCTGGCGGGCGGCTTTTTTGGCCATGTGAATCTATGTTGACACGGCCGCTCCGCCTCCCGCTGGCCAATACTCAGAAGCGACTCGACACCAGCGCTTCGGCGACCGCACCGGGCTCCCGGTCAACCTTCAACGAGGTCGAAGTTCCCGTCCCGGCGCCGCAGCAGAACACTCAGGCGATCAGACTCGGCATCGCGGTACACCAGATAGTTTCGTCCATCGTCGATAGCAAGCAACGCCTCCTCCAATGTCATCGGCTTCTGATTGGCGCGATGGTTGACCCGAAAAACCTGCGGTCCCTGAATTCCTTCGTCTTCCATGGCGCTTTCCGGGTCGAGCGTCTCGGGCGGCTCGAGATTTGTCGCCTTCAGGGACTGGGCGGGCCCGCGGTGGGTATCGCGGAACTTCGTCCGCAGTTTCCGGACTTGTTTATCCAGCTTGTCGATGGCTCCGGTCAGCGCGGTCATGAGGTCGGGAGAGGACGAAGCTCCAACCATGATGTGATCCCTGATATTCACCGTCAGTTCAGCGTGCTGAACATTGCGTTCGCTGCTCAGAATGCAGTGCACCTCTCGTTCCTCACGCCCATCGACAACTTTGGCAAGCTTGTCGAGTTTTGCTTCCAGCTTCCGCCTCTGGGCCGGCAGCAGAGAGTCCAGCTTCCCTTTGTATGTGACTTTCATGATGGCCTCCGTGGGTGGTCTGTGCGAATTGTACCGGACCGCACCGGCATTGTTGAATTGCAGCTTCGTGCTAGCGTGGCGATCCTCATCACTGGGACTCCCCCGGCTATCCGGGAGCCTGTGCTCCTCAGTCCCTGACCCGACGGTGGTGCGTGGAGGGAATCTTCATGTCTTCCCGGTACTTGGCAACCGTACGGCGGGTGACTTGAATACCCTCATCGCGCAGCATTTTGGTGATGTGCTCATCAGTGAGCGGCTTCTTCGGATCCTCCTGCTCAATCATCTTCTTGACCTTGCGCTTTAAAATCAACAGCGGAGTAGCGGATCCGGAAGGCCCCTGGACGGCCTCCGAGAAGAAGAATCGAAGTTCGAAGACGCCCTGTGGAGTGTGCGCGTACTTCTGCGCGACCGCCCGGCTCACTGTGGACGGATGGACGCCGATCTCCTCGGCGACCTCCTTAATCATCATGGGCCGCAGGAAATCGAGCCCCTTGTCGAGAAATTCTCTCTGCCGGTGAACAATTGCCTCGCACACCTTCAGGATCGTCTGTTTTCGCTGCTCGATATTCTTGATTAGCTGAATGGCCGAGGCGTAGCGATCCTTGACGTAGTTGCGGACGTCCTTGCTCGGCTCTTTCTGCCGATTGACCATGTACCGGTAGTCCATGTTGAGCCGGAGTTGGGGCAGATCCTCATCGTTGAGCTGGATGATGTATTCGTCGCCCTCTTTGAAGATGTAAACCTCGGGTTCGATGGGACGAGCGCCGGGATCCGAGTAGCGCGCGCCGGGGCAGGGATCGAGGTGCTGGATGTAGTCGATCTCGACCATGAGCTCGTCGACCGAGATCCCCACGGCTTTGGCCAACTCCCTCATTTTGTGGGCTTCGAG
>CAYLSS010000213.1:0-233 GCA_964385765.1 uncultured Solibacteraceae bacterium | reverse complement strand
CTTGAGGTGTTCGCTGACGATCTTCCACGCCAATGTCCCCTCGTCATCGCTGGCCTGCAACTGCAGCAGGAGGCAATCTCGCAGGTCGCGCGCGCCAACGCCGGCGGGATCGAGCGTCCGAACCACCCGAAGCGCTTCTTCGACGTCTTCGATCCGGTGCTCCCCGGACGCCGCGATTTCCTCGAGGTCGGCGTTGAGGTAGCCGTTGTGATCCAAATTGCCGACAATCGAGA
>CAYLSS010000212.1:0-6787 GCA_964385765.1 uncultured Solibacteraceae bacterium | reverse complement strand
CCAGTAGATTGCGGAATTGAATCGGATCTCCGTGGTGCTGCAGTCCGATGGCGCCGCGCTCCGGCACGCCGGGCAGGGGGACGCTGTCGAGCACCTTCTCGCCATTCAGCACCACCGTGATCCGGTCGCCCCGCATGGTGATCAGGAAGCGATTCCATTCGCCGAAGGGCTTGTCGGCGCGTTTTGTCGGGATGTATCGCTTCCGAAGCTCGTCAGGCAGTGACTGGTCCTTGCGATACACGTTAATTTCACCGGAGCCGAGCCACTGACTCCAGATATTGACCTGGGCGCGCATGGCGCCGCGCAGGTAGATTCCGCTGTCGCCGGCGTCAAGCCGGCGAACCGTCTTGCGCTTGCCATCCGGTCCGAGGTCGAAATCGCCGTTCGGGAGCACGATGGGATGCGGTTTCATCTTCGGTTCCGACGGGAACCGCCACTCCGCGTGGAGCACAAAGTCACCGTACTCCTTTTCAGTCCAGAGATCTTTGTCTTCTCGGGTCTTGGATTCCGCTTTGCCGTCGTAGTCGATGATCCCATCGCGCGCGACCCAGTGGCCCTCATGACCTTCCTTGACGTCCCACCCGGCGAGCGATTCGCCATCGAAGATCGGCTCGAATCCGGCGGCGATTAGCCTGGCGCGGGCGGCTTCAGGGTCGTCCGGAAGGTTCATCTGGGCGGCATCGGCGCTGGCAATTCCCATCAGGATCGCGACCAGCAAGCAGGCTGAAGGCCACAGAATGCGGGCTGTTCTTGTGTCTTGTTTCATTCTGTTCTTCTCCGCACGCTGGAGGCGGAGGCCCCTAGGCCAGCGGCATCCGGCAGTGCTTCTTCAAAAAATCAATATTCTTTTTCGTGGCCTCGACCACGTTCTGCCGACTGCTGTGCTTCGTCTCGAAGACATGCCAGCCGTCGTAGCCGATGTCGCTCAGAACACCGAGCGCTTCGGCCCAGTCGAAAGGTCCCGGCTCGGATATCAGCTTGTCGTCGTTCTTCACGTGCACCTGGCAGATACGCTCCTTGCCGAGCAGGGTGATACCCGATATCACCTCGCTGCCATGGCCGTAGTGCGCCATGTTGTAGAGGTCGTAGTAGACCTTCACGCTGGGATGGCCGACCAGGTCAACCAGTTTCTTGTTGTGGGCGGGGCTGAGAGAATTCTCGAGTCCGATGGTGACCGCGGCATCGGCGGCGCTCGGCGCCGCCGCCCGGAGCAAATCGACGACGGGCCCGTAGGAGGACTCGTCCTCCATGTCGGGAGCATTTTCGCGGAAGAATGCGGCGAGGATGACACCGGCGCCGAGAAACTCGGCCACGCGGATCGCCTGCACAAGGTTGAGGCCCGCGAGCGGCGAGTTGCGGATCGAGACGCCGCGGTCCCACAGTCCGGCCAGCGAAGGGATCATCACGCCCCACCGCTGGGATTCTCTCTTGTACCGGCGCACTGCATCCCAGTCCCGAAGGTTGGGGGAGCCGGCGGTGACCTGCAGTTCGACTCCCAGCAGGCCGGGGATCTGGCGGACCAGCTTGAAGACGTCGAAGTTCCCGACCATGTTCATGTGAGCTGCGCGATGGCCGATCTTGAGCGGGATTCGCTGTTGTTCGGCCGGCGTGGGCTGGGAACCGCCGGCCCCGGCCGCCCCCAGTCCAAGAGCCGCCGATCCGAAAAACGCGCGCCGGGTCCCACGACTGTTCATCGCGCTATTGTCGTTTCGCATAACATGCCTCATGGGATCTCGGCAGCCGTTACGTGACGATGCTCCGCCGCCGACAAGAGTGAGCCGCGCGCGATCTGCACCGCGGCCAGATGCTGCCGTGCGGTCGGGAATGGCAGCTTCTTACCCTGCACCGCTTCGATGAAATGCTCGTACTGGAGGAACGTCGTATCCAGATCGCTGGCCGGCAAGACGATTGTCTCGGCGCCACTCTCGGGGGACTCCACCGTGTTGAAAGGTCGCCAATAGGGGCGTCTCCGCACGACGGCGTTGTCGGAGTCGCGATCGCCTAATTCGAGCGTCGCGCCATCGCCGAAGAGAATGTTCGGTCCGGGACCGCCGCAGGAATAGAGGTTTCCACCGTAGGTCATGAGGGCGCCGTTCGTGTATCTGACAACGAGGCCCGCGTGGTCCCACGAATCCCGCTTCTGCAGGCGCTTGTTGTGGGTCCCGCCCATGCAGGTGACCTCTTCGACATCGCTGTCTATGAACCAGTTGAAGAGATCGAGCAGATGGATCCCCATCTCGTAGACAACCGCACCGCCTTCGGATTGTTTCATACGCCAGTTGATGCGGGAGTCCGTTTCGGGATCGGGATGAAGCTTGCGCCAGTCGGCCCGGAACGTTTGGTTCCAGCCGTAGAGCACATTCCCGATCAGGCCCTTGTGAACCTGATCCGCGAGCGCCTGAAATCCAGGCGAATGGCGCCGCTGGGTACCCACCTGCAGCACTCGGCGGGTTCGGTCGACGGCGGCGATGATCTCTCTGGTGTCGGCGACGTCGATGGTCAGCGGCTTTTCGCAAAGGACGTGTTTGCCGGCCTCGAGCGATGCCACGGCTCCCTCGCGATGCAGCGTGTTGGGTAGCACGATGATGACGGCGTCGAGGTCGTCATCTTTGAGCATCTGCTCGTAGTCTCTGTAGAGAGCCGGCTCGCCGGTCTTCACGAGCTGCCGTTTTTCTTCCAGCATCTCGGGGAGAATGTCGCACAGCGCCGTGATCTCCATCTGTTCCGCGTAGTGGTTGATCGCGGCAATGTGGGCCTTGCTCCGGTTGCCGCAACCCAGAATCCCAACCCGAAGTTTCCGACCGGCCTCCAGCCGGGTGGGGATGATCGACTCCTGCGGCGCTGGTGCGGTGCCCGACAGGGCGGCGCCGGCAAACCCGACGCCCGCAGACGCCATTACGTTTCTCTCCAAGAAAGAGCGTCGAGTGAGTGGTCTATCGCTCATGGGGTAAATCACTCCTTTCCATCACGACTCCGGAAAACGAGAGCCAGCGAAGATCATATCGCATAAATTATAATCTTCAACCAAATTGTTGCCGAGGCGCCACTCGCGCCCGGAAGGACCTTGGCCTTATGACATCGGATCAAATCGCATCTCTGACGGAGCTTCCCGTAGAAACACTGCGTCGAAGCGCCCGCATTCCTTTTCGGCTGCTGGCTGACCGGGCGGCTCTTCTAGACGATTTCGCCCGCTCCATCGCAGACCTGATTCAAGCGCGCAACAGCCTGGGAGAGCCGACCCGCCTCATCGTTCCCGTGGGCCCCGTGGCGCACTATCGCACGCTGGTTGAGATCTGCAATCGCAAGCGCATCAGTTGGGCGAATGTCTTCACCTACAACATGGACGAGTTCCTCGACTGGCAGGGGCGGCCGATTCCAATTTCTCATCCGCTGAGTTTCGAGGGATTCATGCGCCGGGAAGTTTTTCAGAAGCTCGACGAGGAGCTACGCATTCCCGAGCGGAACTGCTTCTTCCCCGATCCATTCCGTATCGACGAGATCAGCGAGGCGATTCAGAACAACGGCGGTATCGACTGCTGTTACGGCGGCATCGGCTACCACGGTCACGTGGCGTTCAATGAGCCGCCCATCTCACGCTGGTACCGCGTTTCGGTGGACGACTTGCGCGAATCGAAGACCCGGGTGTTGATGCTGGGCGATGATTCCATCGTTGTGCAGAGCATACATTGCTCCGGCGGGAACTCCGCGGCGATCCCTCCCATGGCTGTCACGCTCGGGATGAAGGATATTCTCGCCTCCGGGAAGATTCGTCTTTACTGTGCCGCCGGCGAGCGGCACCGGGCCATCTTCCGTATCGCGGTGGCCGGCGAGGTGACGACAGACTATCCCTGCACACTGGTCCAGGGACATCCAGACGCCGAAGTGATCACGGACGAGGCGACGGCGCAGCCCATTCGCGTCGGGCTCGGATGACGTCTGGGGCCGGGCCTCGCGCCGGTGGAATCACGAACACGAGACATATTCGAGACATGTTTATGATGGGTACGGCGACGTCGTCAAAGGAGTACCATGCCTCAAGCTTTCATCCGACTCTGTGTGAGTCTTGTCATCTGTTCCGGCCTTGCCCCGCTGACATGGGCGCAAGACCGCTCCTCCGTGCCTTCCGGCCCGGCTGACACGATCTACCACAACGGCAGGATTGTGACGGTGTGGGACGAGCGGCCGTTGGTTTCGGCGGTCGCCATCCGGGATGGCCGGTTTCTTGCGGTTGGCTCCGATGAAGAGGTGCTTCGGACGGCCGGCCCGGGGACGCGCCGGGTGGACCTGGAAGGCAAACACGTCGTGCCGGGCCTGATCGATTCGCACGTCCATCCGATCTCGGCCGGCCTGGCCGAGAGAGACGGCGAGATCCCGGTGATGCACAGCTTTGCCGACATATGGGCTTATGTCAGGAAAGCAAAAAAGAAGACGCCGCCCGGCAAGCTGATCTTCCTCCCCAAGGTCTATTCGACGAGGATGACCGAGCAGCGGTATCCGACACGGTGGGAAATGGATGAGCATACCGGAAAGCATCCGGTCATGCTCGACAACGGCTACGCCGCCCAGTTGAACTCGGCCGCCCTCGCCGAGGCGGGAATCGACCGCGACACGCCCGATCCCAAGAATGGCAAGCTCATCCGGGATCCGGAGACAGGGGAGCCAACGGGCTTGATACTCGGTGCCCGCCAACTGGTTTCCGACCTGGTCCGCCAGCGCAGCTTCACTCACAAAGACCGCCTGTGGGCGCTGCGGAAAATGCAGCGGGCCTACAACGAGGCAGGTCTCACCAGCGTGATTGACGGAGCCCAGCGGGCGGAAGGGCTTCGCGTGTATCAGGAACTGTGGCGAAGCGGGGAGATGACGGTGCGGACTTCCGTCACCATGTTCATCGATGCCGAGCAGCCAATGGAGGAGGTCCGCGACCAAATCGAGAGCATGGGCTTGATCACGGGATTCGGCGACGACATGCTGCGGATTGGACCGCTGAAGTTTTCGCTCGACGGTGGAATTTTGATTGGGACGGCCTATCTTCGCGCTCCTTACGGCGAAAACACCGAGGTGTATGGCTTCGACGATCCCGATTACCGAGGCGAACCGAGGATTCCAAAAGAGAAGGCGATCGAGATCGTGCGCCTGGCCAACCGGCTGGGCTGGCGGGTTACCGCGCATCAGACGGGGGGAGCGGCCACGGACATTCTGCTCGACGCTTTTGAGGCGGCCGATCGGGACAGGTCGATCCGCGACCGCCGCTTCAACATGATCCACGCGAATTTCCCCAACCCCGAAGCCATCCAGCGAGCCAGGAAACTGGGCGCCATCCTCGACATGCAGATCGCCTGGTACCACTTTGACGGGCCGGCGCTGTCTGAAGTGCTGGGGCCGGCTCGCATGAAGAACTTCCATCCGTATCGCTCGATCTTCGACGCGGGCGTCATCGTCGCCGGCGGGTCGGATCACATGATCAAGTTCGACTCCCGTGAAGCAGTGAATCCATACCACCCCTTCTACGGCATGTGGATGGCGATCACCCGGAAGGCGAGGACCGGCACGGTCTTCAACCCGGAGGAACGGATTACCCGCGAGGAAGCGCTTCGGATGTGGACCATCAACGGCGCCTATAATTCGCTGGACGAGGATGTAAAAGGCTCCATCGAGCCGGGCAAGCTTGCCGACATGGTCGTAGTTTCGAAGGACTATCTGAACTGCCCGGAGGACGAGATCAAGGAGATCGAAGCTCTCACCACGATCACGGGCGGTAAAGTCGTTTACGAGAGGCGGGAATTGGTCACGCCTTGAGGGGATTCATGAAGACAAGCACGAGCCGGTAGGCCTCTGGATGCGACCCGGGGAGAGGGCGCTAATAAGCTTACCGGATGGAACGGCCTCCGTCTATCGGGAGAGCTACTCCGGTGATGAACGACGCCTCGTCGCCGGCCAGAAACAGGATGGCGAAGGCTACGTCGTTCAGGGTGGCGATGCGGCCGAGGGGGTGCTTGGCGATGAGGTCGCGGAAGAAGGCGTCGCGATCCTCGGCGACCTCGGCGGCGAAGTCGACCATGCCGGTCCGTTCGACGGCGGCGGGGCAGACGCAGTTGACTCGGATGCCGTCCGGCGCATGGTCGAGCGCCATGGCATGGGTCAGGGAGACGACGCCTCCCTTCGAGGCGCAGTAGGCCGCATGGCGGTGATTGCCGCGGATCCCGTTGATCGACGAAACGTTGACGATCGAGCCCCGTCTTTGCTTTCGCATCGCCCGAACGGCGTATTTCGAGCAAAGAAACACGCCCTTCAAGTTCACGTCGAGCACTTGCTGGAACTGCTCGACGGTCTCGTCGGCTACTGTGTTGTGCAGGACGATGCCGGCGTTGTTGATCAGGATGTCGAGGCGGCCATGGATGTCGACCGCGGTTTGGATCAGGCGCTTCGCGTCTTGCTCGCGGGTGACGTCCATCTCAACGGCATGAATAGACCCCGCGAGGCGGCCGGCTTCGGCTTCCAGTTCTTCATGACGAGTCGGATCATTCGATCCGGTAATGACTTGCGCTCCTTTCCGTGCAAACAGGACGGCCGTCGCCCGTCCAACGCCGCTGGTGGCGCCGGTGATCACCGCAACCTTGTTTTCGAGACGAGGCATCTTCTCATTGTACGGTGGTGCAAGAGGGCTGCATGCTCGGCGCCCGGTGCTGGATTGCGCGGATGCTATAGTCGAGTCGGGATGGCGAAACGGAAGAGAAAGCCCGTGCGGCGGGCGAGATCGGCAGCTCCGCCGGAACCAGGACGGCCACGA
>CAYLSS010000211.1:0-6788 GCA_964385765.1 uncultured Solibacteraceae bacterium | reverse complement strand
AGCGGGATCCGCTGGCGTTGGGTCCGTTCCCGAACCCGAAGCGGGATCCGCTGGCGTTGGGCTAGAGTACCGATCCGTCTGCTGAGAAGTAGTAGTATAGGCAACGGTCTCGGCTCTGTACCCTTTCGTGGGGACCCCGGTGGACTGGGAACGCCGATGTCCCCATGAGCATATTCTGGCAAATTGTTGGTGCCGTTGGCCTCGCCATACAGCTCTATGTCATCCATCTGATGACGAAGGGGCTGTCTCGCTCCTACCCCTGGGTTTTCCTCTACCTCCTGGTTCTATTCCTGACCGGAGTTGCGGACTTCGCCGGCATCGTCGGCCCGAACTCTCTCACCGAGTGGTACGCGCGAGTCTATTACATCAACAACACCTTGCGACACCTGACCGGTTTTTTGGCCGTTGTCTCCCTCTTCCTG
Source organism: uncultured Solibacteraceae bacterium (assembly GCA_964385765.1). Taxonomy (GTDB): domain Bacteria; phylum Acidobacteriota; class Terriglobia; order Bryobacterales; family Bryobacteraceae; genus CAWELS01. The sequence continues at coordinate 6,366 of CAYLSS010000211.1, read as the reverse complement.
ATTGCCACCCGCGATCATCCGCAACGCGACCGTCTTCGGACGCGCGTCCTGGCGGCTCTGGTGGCGCTCATGGTCCTGTCGTTTGTCGCGCGTTTCCCCGGTTTCGATAACTTCGAGCAAAACCTGCCCGGCTACCTCGGCGTTGTCGGCCGGGATATGGGTTTCCTGACGGCCCTGCTGATTCTGACTTTATGGTTTGCATTGATCCGGCAGCGAAGCCGCAGCAGCCTGCTTTTTCTGATCAGCAGCGGAATGGGCCTCAACATGACCGGCGAGGCCATGTCCGTCTCGATCTCGGTGTTGTCGGATGGAGCGCTGGACCTACTGGCCAACATCATCAGCGTCGGCTCTCACTTCCTCTGCCTGCTCATCTGGATCCATGCTCTTCGACTTGCAGAAAGGCGCCGGCAGTCGGCGGGGATTGCGACCCGGCAATAAGAAGACCAAAAAGACTGGTCCTTTGACCGCTGTATCATCGAAGGGATAAAATGTTGCTGAACGTTCAGAGCTTTAAGAAAGAAGATTCCCTCACGTCTCAGGCAGATCGACCAAGGGTCATTCAATGTCAGAAAGCAATCATCCCGTGAATCGCAGGACATTTCTGAAGAACGCCGGCTTGGCGGGCACCGCCTTGGGCATCGGCGCGCCCTCCAGGGTTCTTGGCGCCAATGAAAGAGTCCGCCTCGGCGCCATCGGAATGGGTGGACGGGGAGCTCATGTCACACGCTACTTCTCGCGCATCGGCGAGGAGGCAGGCGGAGTTGAGATCGCCGCCGTATGCGACGTCTGGAAGAAACGCATCGTCGAGAACCAGCGGCGCTTCCAGTGCGACGGCTACCTGGACTACAAAGAACTGCTGGCTCGCAACGACATCGATGCCGTGGTTATCGCCACGCCAGACCACTGGCACGCCACGATGGCGATCGACGCCATGCACGCCGGCAAGGATGTCTATCTCGAAAAGCCGATGTGTCACACGGTGGAGGAGGCCAGGAAGCTTGTCGAAACCGTCAAGGAAACCGGACGGGTCCTCCAGGTCGGCTCGCAGACGACCTCCGCCGATCAATGGTACAAGGCCAAGGAAGCGATCGCCAAGGGCATGATCGGCGACATGATCATGAGCCAGGGATCCTATCATCGGAACTCTCCCGACGGCGAATGGAACTGGGAGATCGACCCTGACGCCGGACCAATGGCAACCGGTGAGAATTTCATCGATTGGGAGCGCTGGCTCGGCCCGGCCGAGGACCGCCCCTACGATCCCGACCGCTACTTCCGCTTCCGCAAATACTGGGATTACTCCGGCGGCATCGCCACCGACCTCTTCTATCACGTGGTCGCGCCGCTGAACATCTGTTGGAGCGAGCCACAGTTCCCGCACAAAGTGATGGCCGGCGGCGGCATCTACGCTTTCCATGACCGCGAAGTGCCGGACACCTTCCACCTGATCGCCGAGTATGCCGAGGGCCACTCGCTTGTGCTGAGCTCGTCGATGGCCAACTCGCAGCACATTCCGGGCCTGATCCGTGGGCGCCTCGGCTCCATCATCATGGTGGAGCATGGCAGGTTCGAACGCTACACCCCGTACATCACTGTACGCCCTGAATACAGTGAGCGCGCGTCCCGCAACGTCATCGGGGAGGAATACGCGGCGAAGTGGGGAACCGTCGACATTCGAATCCCGGTCAAGCGGTCCGACATGCTCACCGAGCACATCCTGAACTTCCTCGACTCCGTCCGGACTCGCAAGAAGCCGAACCTCGACGTACTGACCGGCGCCAAGGCTCAGGTGGTGATCTCGATGGCCGTGGAGTCATATCGCCAGGGGAAGGTGCTCTTTTTCGATCCGGCCAAGTGGCGGATTGTCGATACTCCACCCTCGGCTTGAGAACTGCGAGGGGCGGTTGTCACTGCCGCCCCTCGATCGCGTCCCACTCCTCGGCTTCGCCGAACTTCAGCACTTCGACGTCTTTGGCGATCTGTCGCATCAGCCCCGCAAGCACACCCCCCGGTCCGACCTCGATACACCGGGTGATGCCAGCTTTCACCAGCCGCTCCATCGATTCCTGCCAGCGCACGGGACTGGGAACCTGTTGATACAGGCCCTCCCGGGCCTTGGCAGCCGAATGCACCTCGCGCGCCTGCCAATTGTTGATGAGGGGGACGGCGAGGTCGCCGAACCCCGCGCCTTCGAGGTCCGCCTTGAGACGTTGTTGAGCGGGAACCATCAGCCGGCAGTGGAAAGGCGCGCTCACCTGCAGGAGGACCGCCTTCCGCGCTCCTGCCTCTTTCGCCAGCTCCACCGCCCGCTCCACGGCTCCCCGGTGTCCCGCGATCACGATCTGCTGCGGTGAATTGAAGTTGGCCGCGGTTACCACCTCGCCCTGAGCCGCCCGGGCGAGGACGGATTCAAGCTGACCTTCAGGCAGGCGGATCAACGCCGCCATCGCCCCGGTCCCGGCCGGGACCGCTTCCTGCATATAGCGTCCCCTGTTCCGGACAATGCAGACCGCTTCGGCAAAGGGAAGGCTGCCCGCGGCCACCAAAGCAGAATACTCACCCAGGCTGTGACCGGCAACCCGGTCTGCCTGCAGCCCCTTTTCACGAAGCACTGCGTGAGCCGCCGTCGATACGGTCAGGATCGCCGGCTGGGTGTTTTCCGTAAGCGTGAGCTCGGCTTCGGGACCCTCGAAGCACAGCCGCGACAGCGCAAAACCCAACGCTTCGTCGGCTTCGTTGAAGACCGCGCGCGCTGCATCGTGGGCTTCGTATAAGCTGCGCCCCATGCCGACCTTCTGCGCGCCCTGACCGGGAAACAGGAATGCGAGTCTTGCCATAAACCCTCTAATCTCACATAGACCCCGTTGCCGCCTGAAGCGGCGCAACACCGGCCGTAACCGCCGGCCCAATCCAGTCGAAGCTCATGGTAGACCGGACATCGAATGTGATTTTCGATCGACGAAATTTGACACCCATCGTGGTGCTTGTTACGTCAATACGGTTGAAGTTGCGGTACAGAAATTCAAACTCAGGAGGCCATGGCCATGAGACTAGTCAACAAACCAGCGACAGCGGTCACGAATGGTCCCGTGCACTGCCCGATGTGCACCCACACGGTTGAGGCAGCTATTGTCACGGCCGGCAAGCGGATGTTCGCCAAACCAGGACAGAAGTGCCCGCGATGCCAGTCTTTGCTCGACGCCGCCTACGTGCTCAGCTTTGATCGCGCCGCTTAGTGCTATCTCCTCAAAAGTTCGTGCGAGCGGTTGACGATTGGGTTATAGTGGGGAACAAAGGACGCGGATGAAACCGAAAAAGCCCGAGCCAGACGATCCTGTGATCCCGGAAGAGATCCGCGCCGCCGCCAAACACGCTTTTGTCGCCGACTCGGCGAAGCCTGCCAAACGCCGCAAGTGCGACGTCTGCAGCGAAGAAGTCGCCCCGAACTCCACCGAAGATCTGTGCTGGGTTTGCCGCCGGCTCAAGATTTCCGCCTGGGGCGAAGGCGAACAGCAGATGCCGGCCAGCGAGTAACGTGCCCACGGCGCTCGCCGACTCAGCTCCCGCCACACCTCAGCGATCCGGCCGCGTTCCGCCTCTCTTGAGTGAAATCAGGACGGCAGTCTGTGGCCGGACTCGATAATGTTATCGATGTTAACCCGACTCAAGCGTTGGCCGGATCTACCTTCTCAGGATCAACTCCGAGTTCCTCGAACGCCTTCAGCGTTTTGGCAGCCTCCATCTTTCCCTCGCGAACCATACGCGAGAGCGTCGCCGCGACAATCGATTCGGCATTCACCTCGAAGTGACGCCTGAGGTAGGTGCGGTTATCGCTGCGACCGAATCCATCGGTGCCGAGAGAGGTCAGCCGTCCCGCGAGCCACGGAGCAAGCTGGTCCGGCACGATCTTCATGTAGTCGGTGGCGGCAATGATCGGACCGCGGGCATTCTCGAGCGCCTGCAGGATGAACGGCGTCCTGGGCTCTTCGTCCGGATGCAGCCGGTTCCACCGCTCAACCGCCAACGCCTCGCGTCGCAGTTCGTTGTAACTAGTCACACTCCACACATCGGCCGAGATCTGGTACTTCTCATGCAACAGTTCCTGCGCCCTTAGCGCTTCGTTGAGAATGGGTCCACTGCCAAAAAGCTGCACATTCGCCCGGTTCTTGAGGGATCCGCGGAACCTGTAGATGCCCTTGACGATCCCATCAACGATCTCCTCCCGGTTCTCCTCGGCCATGGGAGGTTGCACGTAGAACTCGTTGTAGTGAGTGATGTAGTAGAAGCCGTCCTCCATCTCCTGATACATCCGCCGGATGCCGTCCTGGATGATGACCGCCATCTCGTACGCGTACGCCGGATCATAGGCCTTGCAGGTAGGGAACGTGCTGGCGAGAACGATGGAATGGCCGTCCTGGTGCTGGAGACCTTCGCCGGCAAGCGTCGTGCGGCCCGCGGTACCGCCCATCATGAAGCCCTTGCCACGAGAATCGCCGAAGGCCCAGATGAGATCCCCAACCCGCTGGAAACCAAACATCGAGTAATAGATGAAGAACGGAATCATCGGCACGCCGTAGTTGGCGTAGGCTGTTCCGGCAGCCGTGAACGATGCCAGCGAGCCGGCTTCAGTGATGCCTTCCTCGAGAATCGCCCCGTCCTTGGCTTCCTTGTAGTAAAGGAACAAATCACTGTCGACCGGCTTATAAAGCTGCCCCTGGCTGGCGTAGATGCCAACTTGGCGGAAGAGCGCTTCCATGCCGAACGTGCGGGCCTCGTCCGGAATGATTGGAACAACGTACTTGCCAAGCTTCTTGTTGCGAAGCAGGCTGCGCAGAATCGTGGTGAGGCCAGACGTGGTCATCGCCTCGCGGCCCTTGGATCCGGCCAGCGCGTCCTCGAAGTCTTCCAGCGTGGGAGCCTCGAAGTCGATCGGCTCGACGACCCGCGCGGGAGTGTAGCCGCCCAGCTCCTTGCGCCTCTGATGAAGATACTTCATCTCCGGGCTGTCGTCCGGCGGGCGATAGAACGAGACAGTGTGCACCGCTTCCTTTGGGACCGGTATGTCGAAGCGCTTACGGAAGCTCTCGAGTTCTTCTTCGTTGAGCTTCTTCTGCTGGTGCGAGGGATTGCGCCCTTCGCCGGCCTCGCCCAATCCGTAGCCCTTGATCGTCTTGGCCAGAATCACCGTCGGCTGTCCCTTGGTTTCGACCGCGCGTTTGTAGGCGTTGTACACCTTCTGCGGATCGTGACCGCCGCGGCGCAAGCCCTCAATCTCATCGTCGCTCATGTCGGAAACCAGCTCGAGAAGCTCCGGATATTTGCCGAAAAACTCTCGCCGGGCATAGGCGCCGCCTCTGACTTTGTAATTCTGATACTCCCCATCCACGCACTCGCCCATGCGTTTGATGAGCAGGCCTGTCTTGTCTTTCTCGAATAGCGGATCCCAGTTCGAACCCCAGACAACCTTGATTACGTTCCACCCAGCTCCACGGAAGGCCGCCTCGAGTTCCTGGATGATCTGGCCATTGCCCCGGACCGGTCCGTCCAGCCGCTGTAGGTTGCAGTTCACCACCCAGATCAGGTTGTCGAGCTTCTCGCGCGATGGCAGTGTGATGGCGCCCAACGTCTCCGGTTCGTCGGCCTCGCCATCGCCGACAAATGCCCAGATCTTCCGCGGAGTCACCGGAATGATGCCCCGATTCTCCAGGTAGCGCATGAAACGCGCGTGATAGATCGAGTTGATCGGACCGATGCCCATCGAGACCGTCGGGAACCGCCAGAAGTCAGGCATCAGCCACGGGTGCGGATAGGATGACAATCCTGGAAAGTCGCGAAGCTCGTGACGGAAGTTGGCAAGGTGCTTCTCGGTCAGCCGGTCTTCCATGTAGGCGCGGGCATAGGGTCCCGGAGAAGCGTGCCCCTGGAAGTAGATGAAGTCGCCCGGCTGGTCGTCGTACGAGGCCCGGAAGAAATGATTCTGGCCGACCTCGACCAGTGTCGCCTGCGAGGCATAAGAAGAGATGTGCCCCCCAATGCCTTCGTCGTACTTGTTCTGGCGAACAACCATCGCCATTGCGTTCCAGCGTATAAGGCTCTTGATCCGCCGCTCAATATCACGGTCGCCTGGATAAGGAACTTCCTCTTCGACCGGAATCGTGTTGACGTAGGGCGTGTTGCGACGCTGCGTCGCCATGACGCCGAAACTGGCGGCGTGATTGATGAGCCGCTCCATCAGGTAACCGGCCCGGTCCGGTCCGGCTGCGTCGAGGACCTCGTCGAGCGCTTCCAACCATTCAGAGGTCTCTTGTGGGTTCGGGTCCTCCGACGATTCCTCTTTTTTCTTCAGCATGGTTTCGCCTATTATCT
>CAYLSS010000210.1:0-6808 GCA_964385765.1 uncultured Solibacteraceae bacterium | reverse complement strand
ATCGAACGGGCGCCTTCATCCGCCGCCAGCAGCGCTGCCGTGCGCGAAGCGCCCACAATGCTTCCGCCGGTCATGTCGAGCCGGGCCAGGGCGGCAAGGTCCGCGCTCTCGCCGAGCGGCGCGCCGCTTGGGATGGCAAGTCGCCAGATCCGCAATCGCTCCTCCGGGCTGGGCCGTGGGAAATGCAGGGTGACGTGGAATCGCCGGGTAAAGGCGCTGTCGAGGTTGTCCCTCAGATTGCTTGCCAGGATGACGACGCCGGAATCATGCTCCTCCAGGCGCTGTAACAGGTAGCTGACCTCCAGGTTGGCATAGCGGTCTGTCCCACGCTCGACGTCGCCGCGCTTCCCAAACAAAGCGTCGGCTTCATCGAAGAACAGGACCGCGTGGCTGTTCTGCGCCTCCTCGAACACGGCTGCCAGGTTCTTCTCCGTTTCCCCTACCCACTTCGAAACCACGCGCGCGAGATCGACCTTCATCAGGGTGACTCCCAACTCGCCGGCAATCACCTCGGCCGCCATCGTCTTCCCTGTCCCGGAATCCCCGGAAAAGAGGGCTCTCATGCTGCCCGAACTGTTATCGAGCCGTGAGAATCGCCACTCCTCCGCCATGCGTGGCAGAACACGATAGAAACGCGGGATCTCGAGCACCTGGTCATGCACGGTCTTCGGAAGAACCAGATCCTCCGCCTTTCGCGACGGCTCGATCATCCGGACAAGAGCCGCCGATCGGTGATGCGTGATGGTCGCGCAAGCGCGGTCGACATGGTCATTCACGGGAGCCGGCCGGCCGTTGCCGGAAACAACCGACTGCGTCCTGGCCAGGCGGGAGACAGCGCGCAGTTGATCGGAACTGAGCCGGAATCGCGCCGCCAGGTCATCGCGGCGCGCCGGCTCGAGCTCAGCGAAGGCGTTTGACCACATCTCCCTCCGCTCCCCAAAGCTCGCCGGCTTCAGATTGAGCTCGAAGAAAGAGCGAACAGCCAGGACCGGGTTCGGCCGCCACGGACTTGCGCCGGAAATGACAACCGGGACGTCGCAGACCGTAAGTTCCTCTGCCAGCGTGTCCAGTGCGGTGTTTCCCGCTTCCCCGGTCAGGCTCTCGGCATCGACCCAAAGAACCGCCCGCAAAGTCGAGCAGCCGATCAGGGCCTTTCGGACCTCTTCCCGCGGGCAGTGTTCCGGGCACTTCACCTCGCCTGCTGGCAGGCGACGGAGGGGCAGACCGCTCGCCGAGCCAATTGCCTTGACAGTCTCGTTCCGGTCGGTGCCGGCGGGACCCCAAACGGCCACGATGTCGAGTTCCCCGCTGCGCAGACCGGCTCCAAGCCGTTCGATCGTTCGGTGATCGCCGCCAATCGGGACGGAAGGCGTCTCGGGAAGGACGACCTCTGCGCGGTCCCGGAAGAGAGCCGCGGGATCGCCGCGGCCGCTGGTTAGGTACTCCAGAACACCAGCGCCCAGCCGCAATTCCTGCCGCGCTTCCGCCGGCGCCGAGTCGATCGGCTCCAGCATCCCGGTTCGACGCAACCGGCCGAATGGTCCGTAGGAGAGTAGCATCCGTGCCAGTTGATTCGGGGAATCCGAAGTTAGCTCCGCAAGTAGAGCCACGCACGGCATCCGGCGGTTGAGGTCATCCAAAATGAAGGCGAAGATGCGTTCATAGGCGCGATCGAGTTCCGGACCGGCACAGAGCGTGAGTGCATCCTGCTCTCGCCGGTGGAAGCCGGCCTTGGCGAGGGCATCGAAAGGAAGAAGACGCTGCTCGATCGCCGCTTGTTTGCGGAGTTCCCGTTCTGAGCCGGCTTCGTCGGCGGTTGTCTCCTGCCGGCTCACTTGTCTGGCTCCGTTGAGGACGATATCGTCCACATGCTCCAGCAATTCCTTCACCTGAACGTCAGAAAGATAGATCCCGGTGGCCTTTGAGAGAGCGAGCTTCTTATTCCGTCCACGCTGCCTGTCAACGGCTCGCCGAAGCGTGCGGTTCAGCACGCGAAGACGGAGAAGAAGGTGCTCGATCGCCAGATCTGCGAAGCGGTCCATCCGCTACCCTCCTGAGAATTCAACCGCCCGGCCGTCCAGCCAGGGAACGTCCGGGACACCGCCGAGCAAATCGTTCTCGTAAAGATCGCGATGGCGCTTGCCAAGTGGCAGCACCACCTGAACGGACCGCCGGCCAAAGCGAATACGAGCGCTGAGATCCTCAAAACGCGCCAGGGCCAGAAGCGGGTCGGTCGACTCAAGTTTCCGCCATAGGGTCCAGGCGATGGTTCCCAGAGCGACACCGGCCGCAAGCATCGCGGAACTTTCGAGGGGCGATCCGTCGGACAGCGGAAGCGCCCGGCGTCGAAGAGCAAGCTCGGCAATCATCTCTTCGGCACGCGGGACCACGTGGTCGTAGTCGCGCAATGCGCTTCGCTCGGCGCCATTCAGCCGGACCGCCCCATTGGTCCACCAATGGTTGAATCCCGGAGTCGCAATACGAGGCCAGGCTTCTCCCCGCACCGGAGGCCCGAGGGTTAGGAAGAACATCCCGGCGGAGTGAAGCGATGCAAGGAATCCAGGAGTCGCCAATGAGGCCGGAACAACCATCCGGCAATCACTATCCTCTGGGAGAAGGTCGGAAATTCGATTGACCTCCGCGAAATACCCGGCAGGGAACAGACCCTCCGGGTCCAGCAAGAGAAAACGCCCGTCCGCACTGTCCGGCCAGGCATGCAACAGGAGCGGTGAACCGGCTCTTCTCCCGCCCAGCACCGACTCAGCAAGGTCGGCGTCAAGCACCGGCAGAGAGGGGGCGATCTTTCGCGCGAAGTCCCCCATCCCGGGCTTGGAAACGGGCCGCGGCAGACCTGCAAATGCGGCCGCCATCGTTTCAGTTTCCGGCGTATGTTGCCACGCCAGCCGGGGAGGTTGCGCGACCTTGAGGGCCAGGACCGCTGCAAAGTATCCCGCCGTATCTCTCAGATCGGCCAGCTCCAGGGCGACGCGCAGCGTGTCCAGGTAGCCCGTCTTGTGCAGCGGCCCGAGCAACAGCCACGGTACCGCCGAGGAGACCGCGATCTCTTCGCCAAGCCTTGGCGCCGGCTGTTGCGCCGCTTCTGGCCGGCGCGCGCGGAGTTCCGGCGCCTCGGCAGTTCCCTCCATCCGCTGATGCTCGTGGGCCCCGGCGTCCGGTTCTCCGGTGCGCGTCTCTTCGCGCGTACGCCCGGCCGGCAGCGCCTCCATCTCATCGACGCCCATACCCGCGTCTGATGGGAGATCCTCAAAGCTCGGCAAAACATGAAGTTCGCGAAACACCTCGGCGACCAAGATGAGCATACGCTGGTTGCGTTCGAGCCTGATCCCACCCGCTGTAAGCCGCTCCGTGTGTCGCCGCACTGCGGCTTCGGTCTCCCTGCTCGCGGTCTTCCGGCCGGCAGCCAGTCCGGCGAATGGCGACAGCCTCCGAAGCCACGATTCCGCAAGCTCGGGTTCCAATCGCGACACGACGCGCGCCAGATTGCCGGTTTCGGCCCAGTGCAACAGGGGTTGCAGAATCGTCTGGAGACCGGGAGGCGGCGCCTCCGCCTTCGCGAATTCCACGGGTTGGCCGGCCTCCGCTTGGGGCGCCGCCGCCAGCCCTGACAGCAGCGACTCCATTTCCTTTGCGATCTCCTCGTCCAACTGATGCGTGAATCGCGATGGCGTGTCCGGCCGGCTTCCGTCCGCGATGTCGCCGATCAAGTCCGCGCGGCTGACCGACAGCCGTATCTTGAGTGACCCGACGTCGCCGGCGGCGTCGTCCGGAAGAAATGAGGCGAGCTTCTCCGCCACCAGCGAAGGGACCGCCTTCAGGACATTCTGAACAAGGCGGCGCGGCTCCGGGCCCCAACTCCAGCCAGTGCTGCGAACAACGCGAACCGTGCAGCGATGGACGACGATATCCGCCATGACAGATCGCCTAAACAACGGTGAAAAACTCTACGAACGCCTTGAAACCTGGCGCGACCACAAGCGCTCCGTAGTCCCCGGGCTGCAGAGACGCCGCGGCGGTCCCGGGGCTGGTGGCGGCCGCAAATGCTACCTTGCGAATCACCGGCGGCGTGCTCAGATCGTCGGTTACGATCCACCCCTCGGTGTCCTCGGTGTAATTGAAGGGAAGCGCCACCTCGATTTCGTTGTTGGCGGAATTGTACGTGACCGCGCCGGCGTTGAGTTCGTTCCCCTGTTCCAGCGGCAGGCCGTCTTCCACGACATAGCTGCGATGAAGGAGGATCACCTGGTCGAGGCGGTCGACGGTCTCGACCAGGAGTTGCGAAGCGGGTACCCTCAGGACGGTAGCGCCCGTATCGGGGTCGCGAAGCAGGAGTTCGTCGCCGACCACATCCGCTGCCTGGACGTCCCCCTCCGGGTCGGCCGTCCGCGTAAAGGCGCCAAGCACGTGCCCCGTAGCTTCAAACGTGATCAGGCTCATTTTGTTCATCAGCTTCCTCCTTGCTCCTCCGAGGCGGGAAAGGCCATCATCACGTAGTCACAAACCCAGGGCAGATCCACGGGAACACCGGCTCCGTCAGCCCCTATGAAGCGCGCGCGACAGTGTACCCGACGGCCGTCCGCACGGCATTCATAGATATGGGGAAACCATTTCTGGGCGGCAAGCGTTCCAGCGGGAATCTGGAATCGCGGCGTGACGTGCGTCTGAATGACGACCTCCCCGTCGTCGACTTGGTCTTGCGTGATGCCCGGCGGGAGCGGCAGCAACATTCCGTCGGTCGCCATGCCGGACTCGACCTGAATGCCCCCGGCCAGCGCTCCCACAATCTTGCCTGTGACCGTCAAGTTTCCGTCGGTGTCAACGGTCATGACAGCGCTGACCTTGCCGGAAGAGTTCTGCGGCCCGAACTGCATTCTGGGTTTGTCGCCGCCATCCAGCACGACAATGGGCTTGCCGCCGTCGCCGCGTTCCGCTGATCGCAAGACAAGTTCGTCACCCGCACCGATCACTTCTCCGGCGCGCACTCCCGCGTATCTCCGCCCGACGCCCTCGGCCTCGTGTTCCACGTTCGTGAAGTGGTTGATCGACGAATCCCACTGCACGAAACCGAGCAGGATTCGCCACGCCTCGGCGGCTGTCCCGCCGCCCGGGCCGTCCGTGACATCGACAGTCTGCTGCTCATCCAGGTCGAGTTCGTCGCCCTTGCGGCCAAACGTGATTTCGTACGCTTCGGCAATCTGAGTGGGCTCACCGGTCTCGCACCCGCTCGTTATACCCGCCGCGCCGCGGACCTCCACATCACGGCCAAGCAGGAAGACCGGAAACCAGGCGTCCTCCTCCGCCCCGCTCGCTACATTGAGTTCGTCAAAGAGAACCTCGCTAAGAGGAATCGGCTCGGTGACAACGACGGTTCGGCCGGTGCCGTCGACCGCGACGCCCGCATCCACGGTTACCTCCACGAACGAGTCACCCTGGTCGGTTGTTCGGTCATCGCCCTCGAGTTCGAGGCCCGTGACAATCCCCCACAGGTGTTGGTAGCGCTGGTGGCGAGCGAAGCCGTTTCGGTCATAGGAAACCGCAAGGTTGAGGTCGCCGGGTTTGAGGACCTGGCCCTCGTGAAAGGTCGCTCGCTTCACGTAATCAGGCATGTCCTTATCCCTTCTGGATCTCCTCCACGGCCTTGGCCAGATCATCGACGCGTTTCGCCAGGTCCTTATTGGCTTTGGCCAAAGCCTGGTTGTTCTTCTTCAATTCGGTGTTCGCCGTGCTGAGCTTCTTGATTACCGAAGCGCCGGAGAGCTCCGTCTTCGTTGGCCGCCGCTTGATCTCCTTGTCCAACTCTTCCAGAGTCGAATTGACCACCTTCACCCGTTCCTCCAACTCGGCGGCTTTCGCTTCCGCCTCCCGGGCGGGCTGGACGGCCCTTATGTGCTCTGTGACCACATTCTCGAGATGAGCGCTGACCACAGGGTCGCGAAGGACCTCGACCACGCGCTTCGGCTGCGCCAGCTCAACCGGACGGATCTCGGGACGCGGCGCCGGCTCGGCTGTGACACCGACACCCGGAGCGAGACGTTCGAGCGTCGCCACCGTTTCATCCGGCGCTCCGGAAAAGTGGAGAGACTGAACGAGCGTCCCCTGTCGCTCGGCTTCGACGCGGATGGATTCGGCCTGCGTGAAGTAGTTGACCGACTCAAACGTGCCCGCCGGCTTTGGCTGGAGCTTCGGCTTTTGCACCGTCATGCAACACAGCCGTTCGAAAGCGTCTCCGATGGTCTTCAGTTGCGGGATCCAGTAGCGGATCGAAGGCCATGACAGAACGAATGTTCGCTCCATGTTGCAGATGTCGATCACCTCGCAGTCCTCGACCGTGAGGCAGGCCAGCAGCACCGCACTGTCATCACACGGCTGGCACGGGGGCTGGAGAGCCAGACACAGGCAATCCACGATGTAACGCCGGAGCGCGTCAATCAACTGCGACTGCGCCCGGCTGATCCTCGAGTCGGAGGCCGAGCCGTCAGACTCGATCTGAATGGCCGCGACGTCCTGCTTGAGGCGGCAATCCGTTTGCGGCATCCGGTCCAGGTGCGTCAGCAGCCATTCGCGGAGTTGGAGAAGCTGCTGCGAGTCAAGCGCGCTGAGTGTCCGGCTGGCAATACCGCCGAGCGCGAACAGGCGCGAGTTGACCGACAGGCGTTCGGAAATAGGCAGATCGGCTTGCGCCCACTTCAAGCCTTCGTCCACGATAGCCCGTCCGAATGCGGCTTCGTCCGCTCGCTGGAAAAGCCTGACGGATTCATCGAGAATCGGCCCGGCCTGCTTCAGAACCCCT
>CAYLSS010000209.1:0-6808 GCA_964385765.1 uncultured Solibacteraceae bacterium | reverse complement strand
CTCTCCAGGTACTAAAACTTCCAACGTTTCATGAATCTCTAGTAAACAGTTGACATTCTATTCCCTTCGCGTGATAGTCTCGATATGCCGGTTGAGCTGAGCGTGTCGCTCAAAGAACTTTACACGTGCAGAAAAAAGGAGAGAAAATCTTTGAAATACGTGATCGCGTTGGCCACTCTGATTGGGCTTGCTATTACTGGACCCGCTGCTGCTGCTGACACCGAAGCGGGTGAAGCTGTTTACGACAAGACCTGCAAGTCCTGTCATGGGAATGAAGGGACTGGCAGCAATGTAGCCGACGCCTTTTATAAGATCCAGATTCCTCGCTTGGCCTCGAAGAAAGTCCAGATGCTGACGAACCCCGAGCTGAAGGGAATCATCAAGGGGGGCAGCGGCCGGATGGAACCGGTGCGCATGGGTCGTCCCACGGCGCCCCATAGCAAGACGAAGAAGCTCACTGACCAGCAGATCGACAATGTCATTGCTTATGTTCGTTCGTTCTGGAAAGAGAAGTCAGAGCAGTAGCAGCGACATCCCTCAACTTCCTTTTCGAACGTGGTTCAACTGAGCTCCGTGCGTTTCAGGTCCTGAGACCAGTCCGCTGGCAGGGGTGACGACCATCAGACCGAGTCTTCCCGTGCCTAGTTACGCCTGCCAACATCCAGGCCGCATTTCATCCGAGTAACACTTTTGCCCTGCGCCGGTATTCAATGGTGAACGGCAGGCGCAAGTGGAATTGCTAACGGACAACGAGATCATGCGGCGGGTGCGTGAGGGAGAAGTCGAACGCCTCGGGCTTCTCTTCGAGCGCTACTCCAGTCCCCTGTTCAACTACATGCTCCGACTCACGGGCCGGCGGGATACGGCTGAAGACCTGTCACGTTTCCTCCCGATGTGAAGGCGACGCTGAGACTCGAGTCAGAAAACGGCGAGATCTACACCGCCTTCGACCTCGCCAGGCGGACGGACTCTGGCCGCCCGATGATCGAGGACAGCCGTTCGGATGGCGGCAAGTACAAGGCGCGTTTCCAGGCAGCCGTCTACGGCGACATTAACGGCGGGGGGCCCGAGTACCACTTCAAGACGTTGAATGGCAACATCTACATCCGGAAGGCGGAGTGAGCCTGGGCGGGCCTGGGAGTTGGGGAGAAGCTCGTCTTGTCGCCGCAATCGCGGCCCGGTATGGTAGAGACATGATGGATGGCTCGGCGCCGTGGCGGGCAGCGAGGACGGTCTTGGCGGCGGCATTGCTGGCCTCCTCCTGCGTGGTCCCTGACTCTTCCCCCGAGTTGCCGGAGTTGCCCGAGGTCGACCTAAGCGCTTTCGATGAGACGATGCGCGAACGGGCGCGGGCCGTGGTCGAGGAGGCCCGTGCGAAGCCTGAGGATGCCTCGGCGGTCGGCCGGATGGGGATGTTTCTCCATGCCTACGACCGGCTCGAAAAGGCGGCGGTCTGCTACGAGCGAGCGGCCGGACTGGCCGCGGATGACTGGCGGTGGACATACTATCGAGCGGTGATCATGGCCGCGCTCTCCCGTCCTGAGGAGGCGGAGAATCTGTTCCGGTCGGCCCTGGAGCGGGAGAGAGGGTCGCTGGCGGCCCGAGCGCATCTGGCGCGGCTGTTTCGCGAGAGCGGTCGGCTGAAGGAAAGCCGGGACCTGTACGAGGAACTGCTCGTGACCCATCCGGACGAAGCCTCCCTGCACTATGAGCTGGGACTCACCCTCGCCGCCGAAGGGAACCTGGAAGAAGCCATCGCTCATTACGAGCAAGCGGTTCGCGGATCCCCGGACGCCGGGGCTATTCACTACGCGCTCGGGCTCGCTTATCGCCGGACGGGGAAACGGGAGAAGGCGCGGCATCACCTCGAGCAAGCGGGAGACCGGAGCCCGCCACCGCTGCCGGACCCGCTGATGGACGAAGTCCGAAGCCTGCGGGTGGACAAATTCCAGTTTCTGAAAGCTGGAAACCAGGCCGTTGAGCGCGGCGACATGCAGGGAGCGATGGGGGCTTTCGAGCAGGCGTTGGAACTGGATCCGGGGTTTGCCCAGGCGCACGCGAACCTGGTGGGCGTCTACGGTATGGCCGGCGATTTCCGAAAAGCGAAAGAGCACTACGAGGCGGCGCTGGCCGTTAATCCCAAGCTGGCCGACCTCCATTACAACTGGGGCGTCGCCATTTCCCTGGCGGGCCGGAACGAAGAGGCGCGGGAAGCTTTCGAGCGGGCGGTCGATCTCAATCCGAACCATGCCGACGCCCACCAGAACCTGGGCTACATTCTGGAGCAATCCGGCAACCGGGATGACGCTGTGAACCACTATAAGGCGGCATTGAAGGCGCAGCCCGATCACCGGCTGGCCCATTATCATCTGGGACGGCACTATGTCGCCGAGAAGGAGTTCGAACTGGCGATCGAGCAACTCCTGCGCACGCTGGCGCCGGAGGATGAACGCACGCCTCGGTTCCATTACGTCCTGGCCGACGCCTATCTGCGGGCCGGACAACGGGATCTGGCGCTGAAGCACGCCCGCAAGGCCGCCGTGCTCGCGGAGCAGTTCGAGCAGGAGGATCTGCGCCGGTTGATCGAGCGCGATATCCAGACGCTGGTGTCAACGAGCAGCGTCCGCTAGCTGGTAGCTCCACGGTGAACCGCTGCCTTCCCGCAAGGTATGGAGGCGGTTTGCTTCCAGATCGGGCCACATCTCTTGAGCGCCATTCGGCCATATAACGCCGACGCCGTCGAAGCTGGCTTCATCTCCGAGTCCGAAGTGCGCGCGGACGTCGTTGGAGCTGGCAAAGCTGCCGTCGCGGTGCACCCGCCGCCACAGGGCGGGCTTGCCGGCGCGGAGCACCGCGACGCGGGTGCCGATCCCGTCGAGATTGTTGGCGACGCCCATGAGCCGGAGCATAAGCCAGGGGCGGTGGCGGCCGGCCTCGTTCAGGAGCAGGTGAGCCTTGCCGTTCGCATTGGAGGCCACGACGTCGATGTCGCCGTCATTGTCGATATCTCCGTAGGCGGCCCCGCGCGAAGTCTCCTCGATCGCCAGCGCCGGCACCTCGTCTCGGTCGACCACCTCGAACCGGCCGCCGCCCCGGTTGCGGTAGAGCAACGTCGGCTGCAGGAACGGGAATGGATCGCTGCGCTGGGCCTCGACGATGGTGACGGCTCCGTTGACCACCAGCAGGTCTGACCAGCCGTCGTGATCGTAGTCAAAGAAATGGGCGCCGAAACCTGTAAATGGGTAGCTGGAGCTGCCGAGCCCGGCTGCGTCCGTGGAATCCTCGAACATCCCTCCGCCCGTGTTCTCATAAAGCGTGAAAGTCTCGCCCGCGAGGTGAGCCATGAGGATGTCCTCGTCGCCATCGTTGTCGATATCACCGAGCGTGATGCCCATGCCCGCCTCCGCCTGGCCGTGTGCGTTATAGGCCATGCCGGCGAAGAGCGCGATGTCCTCGAACGTCCCGTCTCCCTGGTTCTCCCAAACTTGATTGGCATTGCCGTCGTTGGCGACCACGATATCCATCCAGCCGTCGAGATTGATATCGGCGGCGCTGACTCCCAGCCCGCTGCCGTAGGCGGCGCCCAACCCGGCCTCGCCGGAAACATCGGTGAACCGCCCGCCATCGTTACGAAATAACCGGTCGGGCATGGGCATGTAGACTGCCGGGGAGCAATAGTCCTGCGAACCAGCCGTATCGTAGCAATCCTTGTTGGCGGACACGGTGAAGTCAACGTAGTTGACCACGAAGAGGTCCAGATCGCCATCCCCGTCGTAGTCGAAGAATGAAGCGCTCGTGCTCCACCGCGACTCTCGGGCGCCGACTTCGCCGGTGACATCGGTGAAGGTGCCATCCCCGTTGTTCCTGAAGAAGGTGTTATCGCCGAAAACCGTCACGTAGAGGTCCGGGTCGCCATCGTTATCGAAATCTCCCGCGGCGGCGCCGACGCCATAGCCGACATGGCCGACACCGGCCTCTTCGGTCACGTCGGTGAAGCGTAGCGTGCCGCTCGGAACGAGCTCGTTTCGGAACAGGCGGTGGCCGGGCCAGTGGGTCTTCGGAGGAGCGAATTGGGCCTGTTCCGGCGTCAGCTTTGGATCGAGGATCGTTCCCTGGGTGAAAAAGACGTCCTGGTCTCCGTCGCCGTCGTAGTCGAGCATGACGACTCCGCCAGACATGATCTCCGGGAGGTAGTAATCGCCGGAGGCCCCGACGAAGTACTCGAAGTCGAGGCCCGTATCCTGGGCCACTTCACGAAAGGGCGCCGTTGGCGGCGGTGTGACGGATTCCTGCTCGACGCCGCCGCCGCACGAGAGCAGGGTCAGAGCGATCAGGAGTACGGATACCAGCGTTCGGAGTGACATTCCTAACGGAGCCAGATTTCAGGATAGCGGACGAGGCAGGCTCCCGCGGTTTGGGGTAATCGCGCTTGCCATGGGCGGCCACGGGAGGCATTCGGTGAAAGAGGCCCGGGCAGCGGGGCCGCCCGGGCGCTCGATCAAGTCAGAGGACTACCAGATCAGCTTGAGGCCGAACTGGTTGTTGCGCGGCCGGCTGGCGCCGGTGACGATGCCGAAGTTGTTGTTGCCGACCTCGGAGTTCGGGAAGCCGAAGGTCGGGGTGTTGGTGAAGTTGAAGGACTCGAACCGGAACTGCAGGTCGAGACCTTCCACGAGCCGGAAGCGCTTGTAGACGGCGAAGTCCCAATTGAAGAGATCGTCGCCGAGCAGGATGTTGCGTCCGGCGTTGCCGTAAGTGAAAGCCTCATTGGGCACGAAGGCGTCGGTATTGAACCAGCGGTCCAGCGTGCGCTCGTCGGCCGAGAGATTCGGATCGCCCATGCCAGGAACGACGTCGGGACGGTTTAGGGTGCCGGTATTCGCCGGGTCACCCCGAACGCTCAGTCCAAACGGCCGTCCGGAAGCATAGGAGAAGATGTTCGCCATCGTCCAGCCGCCGAGGACAGCGTCGAGTGCGGGATTCATGTTGTTCATGAGATCGCGCCCTCGCCCCACCGGGATGTCCCAAATGAAGCTCGTGGTGAAGCTGTACTTCCGGTGCTGGTTATCGAGGCTTTTCTCCAATTGACGATTCAGAGGGTTCTGGACGCCGCTGTTCGGGGCGTTGCCGGTGGCCGCGAAACCGCTCACGTCGCCGATGGCTCGTGACCAGATGAAGGCGGTCAGGGAAGTGAAGCCCTTCGCAAAGCGCCGTTCGAGGCGAGTCTGGAAAGAGTGGTAGTTGGAGTTGCCGTTGAATTCATGGCGGTTCATGGCCGCCAGTGGGGTCAGCACGATATCCGTACCCGGCCAGAATGCCTCGGTATAGCGGCGTCCGGAATTGATGTTGCCGGGGCCGGGCAGCTTGAAGTTGCCGTCCAGCCGATTCACCAGGAACTGGGATTTCGTGCCGTAGTAGCCGACCTCCCACATCAGGTTCGAGGTGAACGAATGCTGGATGTTGAAGTTCCATTGCTGCGACATCGGCCAGTTCGGTTCGCGCTCGAATGAGGAGAAGCGCAGGCTGACCGCGTTCTCCGGGAGCAGGATTCCGGTTGGCACCCCGTTGCGCAGCACCACGTTCGGGGTGATCGAATCGGTGGCGAGCTGGGTCTTGATGTGCCACGGCGGGTTCGTTTCGAGGAACTGGCCGCCGCCGGTGCCTTCGAGGTTGGCATAGAAGATCCCATACCCTCCGCGGAGAACGGTGTCGGGGAAGGCGCGATAGGCGAACCCGAGGCGGGGACCGAAGTTGTCCCAATCCGGTTCGATCAGCGCCCGCGATCCGATACTGCCCTCTCGCGCAACCACCATGACGGGGTTTGCCGGATCAGTATCGATATCGAAGTTGCTGATCATGTCTTCCTTCTCGTGCCATGGGAGGCTCATCTCGTAGCGCAGGCCGAGATTCAAGGTCAGCTTAGGGGTGACGCGCCATTCGTCCTGGACATAGAAGTGGCTCCAGACGGCCCGGAGGTTCATGAAGACCGAGTTTGAGACGTCGGTCCGGAATGGCATGCCGAGCAGGAAATCGGCCACCGGGCGTCCGCCGCGGTCTCCGCCGGGGGCGGACTGGCGGCTGAAGTTGCCATTGAAGATGAACTGGCCAAGTTCTTGCTGAGGATTGGTGAGGTAGCTTTGCAGGAACTGGAGCGAATAGCCGAACTTGAGGCTGTGCTTGCCCTTGGTCCAGGTGGTGTCGGCGTTGAGTTGGCGGTTCTGGGAGTCGATGAGATTGGGCGTGAAGTTGGAAGTGCCGACGTTCCGCATGCCGTTGATATTGAAGACGGCCATGCCGAGCAGTGACTGGCTGACACCGGCGAGACCGATCTCCTGGTTCAGATTCCGGTCGGTTACCGCCGTGCGCTCGGTGAAGATACGGTTCCAGCCGAGCTTGATGTTGGTGATCACGGTCGGTGAGAAGATGTGATTCCAGGAGAAGCCCATGTTGTCGCCGAAGTGCTCGAACTGAGTTCCGTTGCCGTCCTGGCCTTCAGGGAACGGCCGCAGCGCCACGGGATCGTCGTCGAAACTGTGGCTGTAGCGGAAGAACACGTTGTCGTTCGCCGTGAAGATATGGTCGATGCGGAAGTCCCACTTGCGTGTATCGAGCGCGTCTGGGGCATTCGCCCGCAAGTTCTGGGTCAGACCGGGGCCGTTCGGCTCCGGGTAGAACCGGCTGGCGGCCACGGCTACTGGATCCAACCGGTCGGAAGGGATCACGTTGCCCGGGAAGGGCTCGCGCCGGCCAGTTGCGGGATTGAATGTGTCGGGATCGTAGATCGTCTGCGGCACTTCCGAGAAGTTGC
>CAYLSS010000208.1:5025-6809 GCA_964385765.1 uncultured Solibacteraceae bacterium | reverse complement strand
TGGACTACTCCGGCGGCCACATCACCGATTGGGGCGGCCACCTGATCGACCTCGCGCAAGCGGCTAACGGGACCGAACTGAGCGGCCCTGTGAGCGTCAAAGGACAGGGCGTCTTCCTCGAGCACAGCCTCTACGACACGGCCACGGACTGGGAAATCACGTATGAGTACGCCAACGGAGTCACACTCATTTGCACCAGCGGCAATCCTGGGTTTCGTTTCGAAGGCAGCGACGGTTGGGTCGCATTCGATTTCCCGGAGAGAGGCATGCACGCCAGTTCGCCCGACATCCTGAGATACGAGACCGGCAGCGGGAAGATCCGCATCCGCACCAACCCCGAGGGCGAGCGCCGCGACTTCCTGAACTGTGTGAAGAGCCGCGAAGAGACCTATGCGCCGCTTGAGGTGGGACACAGGTCGGCAACCATCTGTCATATCGGAAACATCGCGATGAAACTCGGCCGAAAACTCCGCTGGGATCCTACAGTCGAACGCTTCGAAAACGACGAGTCAGCCAATTGGATGCTTTCGCGTCCGATGCGCGAACCATGGAGGCGATACCTGTACGATGAACGTTCGTCATGATGACGGTCGCGCCTACCTCCGCCATGGAGCAACCTGACCAGATATCGCGCAATTAGTCCGGTCTGGATAAACTAACGGCTTATGGACCGCCGAAGCTTCCTCACCGCAGCGGCATTGTCCAGCGCGGCGGCCGCGCCCACGGCCGCCGCCAGCGGATACTACCGGCTCGATCGCATCGCGGGCAAATGGGTTCTGCTCGATCCACAAGGCGCCCCCGTCTACCTGCGCGGCCTCAACCATTACGGCGACGGCTCCTACATGCCGATGAATTTGAAAGCCCGCTACGGCAGCGTTGAAGCCTGGCGACGCTCCGTTGTCGATCGCCACCGCGAGTGGGGCTTCAATTTTCTGCCTCCGTCCATTGGCCCCTCCGAGCCCACCGACGAGGTCAAGCCTCCGCTCAGAACCGACGAGGGTACCCTCAAATGGCAGGTCGATATCCGCCGCACTCCCGAATGGCCGGCGCGCCACTACGCCGAGCTCGCTTTCCCGTTCACGGCCTTCCTCGAATATCCGTGTCAGTACATGGCCGGCAAGGGCCTGCCCGACGTCTTCTCCAAGGAGTTTCGCGACGCGGTCGACAAGCGCTGCCGCGAGTACTGCGAACCCCTGCGCGACAACCCCAACCTGATCGGCTACCACTTCACGCACAACCCGCCCTGGCGCCATACAAACCCGAGCTTTCACCAGTGGATCGCCGACCATACCCTGCCCCACTCGGCCGGCCTCGAGATGCAAGAAAACTTCCCTCCACAATCCCCCTGAACTCACCCGGGCCTCGTTTACGCCGGCCGGCCCATCCATCAAGCTCTCTCGGCGCCTTTGAGAGAAACCACAGCGGAGCACGGAACTGAAGGCATCGCAGCCGGGGACCAAATCACTGCTGGGCCCAGTTGAATTGGAGGCCGGTCGAGAAAATCACGTCGTTCTTCTGGTTGCCTTCCACCGGATTCGACAGGAACCGGTTCGTAATCAGCAACGTGACCGCCAGGTTCGTGTGGATTTTCAGGTTGGCCCCGGCGCGGGCCTGGAACCGGTATTCGCCGGTCTCGGTCAGGTTGGAGAACACAGAGAAGCTTTGATGGACACGGAGCAGCGTGTTCAACCGGTGCTCGGAATCTTCACTGAGACTGACTTCCCCCGAGTTCCTGAGCAGTCCCGTCGAGAATTTCTCCCGATTCCAGTTGCCGCCGCCGTTGA
>CAYLSS010000208.1:0-5015 GCA_964385765.1 uncultured Solibacteraceae bacterium | reverse complement strand
CACCCGAGTCCGCCGCCGAGGACGCTCCGTAGGTCGAGATCCTGAAATTCATCGAAGTCGAACAACCCGCGGCCGAAAGTGAAGAAATCGTCGCCGAAGTTGCGCTCGTAGCGAGCCGTGCCCGTCACCGAGTTCGCCGTCGCGCCGAACGGTTCGGTCGTCTGCTGGGTGGAGTAAATCTGCTCGAAGCTCAACGTGGTCTGGTCGAATCCCGTCACGCGTTCCGCCACGGCGCCGGTATTGATCGTGGTGGTCTCGGCGTTGCCCTGAGCCGAGGCCACTCCAAGATCGGCCGTGAATGACCAGAAGTCGAGCCAGCCCGGGTCGGTGCTCCGTTCCACCTCGCGCTCGTACCGCTGCTGGCTGCTCGGATCGCGAACCGCCTCGACCGCGGCGAACTCCCGAACCACCCGATCGTCGGCCTCCTGCGTCACGGTTACCTGACCGCCTTCGGTGTCCACGGTTCCGAGAACCTGCCTGCCGTCGTCGAAGGTGACCACCAGCGGCGCTTCGGTTTCAATGGAAACCACAGCCGTGCGGTCAATTTTGACCTCCCCGAGGAACTCGGTCTTGACGGTGATCGTGCCGCCGGCGGTGGTGAGGATCGTACCGGTCACCCGGTCGCCGTTTGAGAGCTTGATCACGTCGGGATGGGCGATTCCGGCGAACAGCGAAAACAGAAAGAGAGCACAAATCAATGAGCGCATGGATGTCTGTTTGGGATTCGGTCGGCCACGAAAACCCCGGGAATATTATGATGGAGCCGTCATGGTGCGACCCGCAGCATTCATCTTACTATCGATGCTCACGGCGGCATCCGCGGCGCAAACAAACGTGCTTTGGTACCGGCAGCCGGCCGCTGAGTGGGTGGAAGCGCTTCCGGTCGGCAACGGCCGCTTGGGGGCCATGGTCTTCGGCGGAACGCCATCCGAGCGCATCCAGTTGAACGAGGAATCGGTCTGGGCCGGCTACCCGCTCGAACGCGATCGGAAAGGCGCGTGGCGGCGCCTGCCCGAGATTCGCCGGCTGCTGTTCGAAGGCCAGTATGTCTCCGGCGAGCGGCTCGCACAGGAGACGATCATGGGACCGCGGATCGCACCGCGCAGCCATCAGACATTGGGCGACTTGCGACTCCTGTTCGATCACGGCGGCGAGTTGACCGGCTACCGCCGCGAGTTGGATCTCGATTCCGGAATCGTCCGGACGGAGTACGCCATCGGCGGAACCCGATATGCGCGGGAAGTCTTCGCCAGCAAACCTCATGAGGCGCTCGTGATCCGGCTCACCGCCAACGGCGCCGGGAAACTGGACTTCGACGTCCTCCTCGACCGGCCTGCGGATGCGCTCGTACAGGTCGAATCGCCCGATACCGTGAGCCTCACGGGGCGCGCGACGCAGGGCGGTCGTCATCCGGGAGTGCGCTTCGACGCCCGGCTGCAGGTGCTGCCCGATAGCGGATCGCTGGAATTGATCGATGGCGGCTTCCGCGTCGAGGGCGCCGTACGCGTCACTCTGCTTCTTACCGCTCGCACCGACTATAGCGACAGGAATTCGACCCGCCGCGCGGTCGCCGAGCTTGCCCAAGCTTCAGCGACGCCCTACTCGGAGCTTCGTGAGGCGCACGTCGCCGACCACCAGCGGCTGTTTCGGCGCGTCCAGCTCGATCTTGGCGCCAGTCCCCATCCCGACTGGCCGACCGACAAACGCCTTGAAGCGGTGCGGAAAGGCGAGAATGATCCGGCTCTCGTCGCGAATTACTTCCAGTTCGCTCGCTATCTGCTGATGGGCTCTTCCCGCCCCCGCGACATGGCGGCTAACCTCCAGGGCATCTGGAATGAACATATCGAGGCTCCCTGGAACGCCGACTACCACATCAATATCAACATCCAGATGAACTACTGGCCGGCCGAGATCGCCAACCTCCCGGAGTTGCATGAGCCCTTCTTTGACCTGGTCGAGAACCTGATCCCGCGCGGCCGCAAAACAGCCCGGGACGTCTATAACTGCCGCGGCTTTGTCGCGCACCACACCACCGACGCCTGGCACTGGACCTCGCCCATCGGAAACGTCCAATATGGCCTCTGGCCCACCGGCGCCGCCTGGTGCACGCGCCACTTCTGGGAACACTGGCTCTACACCGGCGACCGCGCCTTCCTGGCCGAACGTGGCTATCCGGTCATGAAGGAGGCGGCCCTCTTCTTTCTGGACTGGCTGGTGGAGGATCCGCGAACCGGCAAGCTGGTCTCCGGACCGTCGACTTCGCCCGAGAACCGCTTTGTCACGCTTGGCGGCGTCGCCCGTCTCACCATGGGACCGGCGATGGATCAGCAGATCATCGCCGAACTGTTTCAGAACACCCTTGCGGGAGCGCAGGAACTCGGCATCGATGATGACTTCACCCGGGAGGTCGCCGGCAAGCTCGCCCGGCTATCGCCCGGAGAGCGGATCGGTCCCGATGGCCGTTTGCTCGAGTGGTCCGAGCCGCTCGAAGAGGCCGAACCCGGACACCGTCACATTTCGCACGTCTATGCGCTATATCCGGGTGAGGCGGTCTCCGTCCGCGGGACTCCGGACCTGGCGGCGGCGGCCCGAAAGACGCTCGAGTACCGTCTGGCCCACGGAGGTGGTCACACCGGCTGGAGCAGGGCATGGCTGATCAACCTCTGGGCTCGGCTGGAAGACGGCGAGAAGGTCCATGAGAACGTACAGGCGTTGCTGGCCAAGTCGACATTGCCGAATCTGTTTGATACCCATCCGCCGTTTCAGATCGACGGCAACTTCGGCGGCGCCGCGGGTATCGCCGAAGCGCTGCTGCAGTCGCACGGCGGGACTATCCACCTCCTGCCGGCATTACCGCCGGCCTGGCCGAACGGATCCGTCGCCGGGCTGAAGGCGCGGGGAGGATTCGAGGTCGGCATGAAGTGGAACCGAGGCCGGCTGGCGCAGGCGACGATCCGCTCGGAGTTGGGCCGAACATGCCGCGTTCGAGCCGGTCGCGAATTGATCGTGACAACAGAGGGCGAGGCGGTCCCGACACGATCGCCCGAAGCAGGCGTCGTCGAATTCGCCACTGCGGCCGGGGTTGCATACGAACTGCGTTAAACTCCGAGTCATTCAGAGAGCCGGTCTGCCTGCCGGTCCAACAATGCTATGACCGATGGCCCCACCGGAAGTTTCTCGGCTCGCGGGTCTGTAGCAGTATACTCATCACGGAAACCTCATGAGACGCCTGATTGCTGTTCTTATGGCGGCATTCCTGTTGGCCGCCTGTAGCGGTACGGAACGCCATCCGGCAACACGGAAGCCGAATGTCCTGTTCCTGGCCATCGATGATATGAATGACTGGGCGGGCTGCCTGCGCGGGCACCCGCAAGCCAGAACGCCGAACATCGACCGGCTGGCCTCGCGCGGAGTGCTGTTTACCAACGCCCACTGCCCTTCGCCGCTGTGCACCCCCTCGCGGACGGCTATCTTCACCGGCCGTCGCACCGAGGAGACCCGCGTCTACTCGAACAGCGACCGCCTCGATGAGCTGCGGCCCGGACTGCCGACCTTACCGGCGCATTTTCGCGCGCACGGCTACCGGACCCTGACAGCGGGAAAGACCTTCCCGGTGCGAGGCGCCTATCGTGACGCTGCCTGGGATATCGAGGGTCCGGAAGCGAATGCCGGCGGGCCACAGGGCGGCCCCTTCACTCGCGAGGAATACAATCGCGAGGGCAAACCGGAGTCCTATAACGTTGAGCGGCTCGACGTGACCCGCCCTTTGAGCGGCATGTATGACCGGCGCGCACACAACCGCGGCGGCTCATTCGACTGGGGCCCCTTCGATCTGCCCGACAACGCTTTCGGAGACGGCATCGTGGCCGACTGGGCGGTCGAGCAACTCGGCGATATGGGCGATGAACCCTTCTTCCTGGCCGTCGGTTTCTACCGCCCTCATCAGCCGCTCTATGCGCCGAAGCCCTACTTCGAACCGTTCCCGCCCGAAAAAACGCAACTGCCGGAAACACGCGCCGGCGACCTCGACGATGTCCCCGAGACGGGCCGTCTGTTCTCTTTGGTCGCCGCGACGGCGGGACTGCACTCGTGGGTTACCGAGGCCGATCAGTGGCATGAAGCCGTGGCCGCCTATCTTGCCTGCATCCACTTCGCCGACGCACAGGTGGGCAAAGTGCTCGATGCACTCGAGCAGGGCGGGCACGCGGACGATACGATCGTCGTCCTATCGTCGGATCACGGCTATCACCTTGGCGAGAAGCGGCATTGGGGGAAGCTCACCGGTTGGGAAGAGTCGACGCGGGTGCCGTTCGTGATCGCAGTCCCGGAATCGATGCGGAGTTCGTTTACCGGCGGGCAGGAGTACTCTGCGGCCACGAACCTGCTCGATATCTTCCCGACACTGGTCGAGCTGGCCGGGCTGCCGCCGGTCCTCGGACTGGCCGGCCGCAGCCTGGTAGCCGAGGTGGAGGGCGAGAGACCGCCCGAAGAGCCGGTCAGCGTCACCACATTCAGCCGCGGCAACTACACGGTCGCCCGGGGCCACTGGCGCTATATCCATTATTTCGACGGCAGCCAGGAACTCTACGATCTTGCCGCGGACCCGCATCAATTCGAGAATCTGGCCGGTGAAGACGCTCATCAGGAGCGCCTCCAAACATTGCGGCAGCGCCTGCCGGAGATGCCCGAGGTTGCCTGGACAGCCCGCTGGCGACACTACAAAGTAGTGGAGTTCAATGACCCGGATCAACCCGCGCTCCTGTTCGACCTGAACCAGGCCGACTCAGTGACCGACCGGCTGGACATTGCCGGCGATCACCCCGAGATCGTGGCCAAGGTGCGGGAGTTCGTGGAAAGCAAGACGGGCGATGCAAGGTTCGTCGAGGTTCCGGAGGATGCGATCTACTAGCGGAGCCGATGTAATCGCCATCGCCGGCTGTTCCGGTTCCGGGAAGAGCACCTTTAGTTGTCCAATTGTCGCCATCTTCAAGAATCTTTTTTAATTTCTCCATCTG
>CAYLSS010000207.1:0-6822 GCA_964385765.1 uncultured Solibacteraceae bacterium | reverse complement strand
GGAGCTGATCGACCTGATCGAGGACGAGCACGAGTACCGGAACGTATATGGCGAGCCGAAATACGCCAACGTAGTGGAAGATCTGAAAACGGAACTGAAACGGCTAAGAGAGGAATTAGGTGTCGAGTGAAGGGCGGAGAACCAGCTCATGACACGGATCTGCGTATTCTCCGGATCGAAGTCCGGATTCCGGCGGGTTTACACGGAAACTGCCGTGCGGCTGGGCCAGGAGCTGGCGGCGCGGGGCTTCGGGGTGGTTTATGGGGGAGCGGCCTTGGGCCTGATGGGGACACTCGCCGATACGGTGCTGGGGGCCGGTGGCGAGGTGATTGGAGTGATTCCGGATCGCATGGTAACCCGGGAAATTGCGCATCAGGGGCTCACGGAGCTACATGTCGTCGGCTCGATGCATGAGCGGAAGGTGCTGATGATGAAGTTGGCCGACGCCTTCATCGCGCTGCCCGGCGGCTACGGAACGCTCGACGAGGTTTCCGAGGTCGCGACGTGGTCGCAACTGCGGCTTCATGACAGGCCCAAATCTTGTGGGCTGCTCAACGTGGAGGGGTTCTTCGATCCGCTGATCGCTTACCTTGACGGAGTGGTGCGCGAGGGCTTCCTGAAGCCTTTTCATCGATCGTTGGTGTTTGATGAATCCGACATCGGGCGGCTGCTTGACCGGCTGGAGAGTGAGCGGCCGGATCCGGTGGTGGAGAAGTGGTAGGTAGCCGGTCGGCCTCAACCACCGGCATGATTGCCGTCGCGGCCAGCGGGCACGCCTGCTTCGCGCCATGATCGCTGCGCCGAAACGGACCAGACTAGTCGGCGAAGACCGGCTGGGTCCAGGCTTGTCTGCCGGCCGAGTCGGTGATGGTGGCGCGGACGTACTTGTCGCCGGGAGTCAGGTCATAGCTCGATTCCAGTTCGAAGCTCTCGGCCAGTACCTTGCCGCCGGCGCCGTAGTAAGTTGTTGTATAGGCGAAGTTGCGGTCCTGCTTGATTCTGATGTCGAGGGTATGTCCATCGCGGCTGACCTCGGCCAGCTCCACCCCGGTGGAGGCGTAGAAGTCACCGGCTTCGGCGGCTGCGCGGAGGGCCTCGGCGCTCAGCTCGGAGGCCTTGAACATTACCCAGCCGCGACCGGGGTTCGAAAGGTGCGGTCCAAATTCCTTGAAGCTGTGCGCATCGTCGACCGCGACCGCGAATAGCTTCCGGCCGGCAGTGAGTGCAATGTCCCACATCTCCTCGAGTCCGGGCTTTCCGCCGCCGCCGCGGTTGTGGACCGTCGGGTGGCCATTATAGACCTCGAACATCGCGAGGTTGTCGACCGCCTTCAGGTCGTCCGGCGTAATAGACCACACAAAGTTCGGATGGTTGAGCGAGGCGATGCCATCGGTCTTGCGTATGGCGTCAACGTTCTTCTGGATGGTCTCGACGACGGATCCGCCGAATTCGGGCGGGACCAGGCCGTCGATCCAGTACGCGTTTACGTGGACCGCCTTCTTTTCGTAGCGTGAGGTCACCTCTTCGCCGCCGATGAGCAGGAAGCGTTCGCTGGCGGCGAACAGGGTGTTTAGCCGATCCGGCTCGGTGAAGTAGTTGTGATCGCTTAGCACCAGGAACTGATAGCCGTGCTCCTTGTACCAGCGGGCTACCACTTCGGGCGAGCTATCGCCGTCGCTGTGGGTCGTGTGAGTATGCAGGTTGCCCTTGTACCAGCGCTTCTGCGGCGCCGACGAAGCCGGCTGGCTGCTCGCGTTGAACCACAAGGCGGCGGCCGCCAGCACAAGAACGCCGCGCATCATCCAGGTTCGAAAATTCCTCGAGTGCATAGCGCCAGGGTAGCGTGTTCGTGGTTCGAATTGATGAAGGGCTTGCTGTGTCAGGGCCGCCTGGAAGCGGACAGCCGGGCAAACTCCAGTTCGGAGTCCCGGGACGCCAGCACCCACAACGTGTAGATTCCGAGGATTGTTCCCAGGGGAAAGCTGAATAGCGCGAGTACCGCCAGCACGATCAAAAGGGTTCGGGCCCACGGCTGGAGGCCGAGGATGCCGATGCCGGCGATGACGCCCAGGACGGCGACCACCACAAACAGACCGCCAAACGCGGCGATCATAGCGCCTGGAAACACGATTGGTCCCGGGAAATGGGGAAACGAATGCCGTGCCTGGTGAAACCACCCCATCCACGAACCGGCGGCAATCAGACCCGGCAGCGGCAATACATGCAGCGCTGACCAAATGATCCAGACCGCACCCAGGATGGTTACGTGACCGCTGGCTCTGCCGGACGGGCCGCGAGGGGCAGGTGGAGGAGGCGCTGCCGCGGTCGAAAACGCTTTACCGCAGGAGGGGCAGAATCGATCGCCCCGGCCCACTTCGGTACCGCACTGATCACAATACATTGCCGATCACCTTTTGAATCTATCGATAATACGATCCAGGAGTCCGGGTTGTTCCAAAAAAAACACCGATTTATCGCGCTGGCGCGGGCTCGACCGAAATGCTGCCGAGTTGACGGCGCAACTGCTCGCGAGTCACTTGATCACCAAGCCGCAGAGCGATGAGCGCTTCCACGTCGTGTTCCGTGTTGAGCACCAGGATACTGGCTTCTCCGGCGCCTCCGCGTCTTCCGAGAATCGCCAGCCGGCGATTCGGGCTGCCGATGGATTCGACAACCTGCGGATCGTCCCACTGTCCGAGAAGAGCGGTCTTGAGGAACATCGGGACGAGCCCCTGGCGCGCGCAGGCGGCATAGTGAAACAGCTCGTATTCGCTGTCAATGCCGGCGACGCGGAGAAACCATTGACCGATCCCGCCCACTTCGGTGAACCGCCCGGTGTTCATGACGCGAAAACGGGCTCCTTCGAAGGTCGCCGGCATTTGGACACGAATGCCCGCGCCCTGCCGGACGAGGCTCCCGGGCGGCGCCGGTCCGAACTCTGCATCGATGCAGGCGACGCGCGTCACAGGGGATTCGCGCCAGATCCAGTACATGCCCGCGGTGTAGATCGCCAGCATGAGGACGAGCGCCACGGCGGTCAACTTCCAAGCCTTGTAGGAGCGGGCGACGAGAGGGATGTCCGACCGAAGCTGGGTGAACGTTTCCTTCAGTCGCTGTTCATCCCGACCGGGCAGACCGAGCAAGATGACTTCGGAGCGGCCGGCATGCGTTTGGGCCGAAACCTGGACGCTGCCGGCGGACCGCAGGAATCGCAGCGACTCGATGTCGTCCCAGGGAAGCGGTTTCCGCCACCGCCTCCGGATGATAGCGCTGGCCTCGTCAAACTCCACCTGGTCTAATCGGGTGATCAGCCACGCGAGACCCCAGATCAGCGGGGCCAGCGCTGCCAGTGAAGCGGCGGCCAGCCGCCAGCCGAGTCCGCCGAAAAACAGGAAGCAGATCGCTGTCGAGACAGGCACGACGGCGAGAAGCATCTGGCCGGTCAGGATGGTCGTACTGGCCCGAAATGTCGGAGCATTCAATCCGATTCCCCGTCGATCACGCGGCGAGCGGTGCGCCACAGAATGTTCTTCGTGTCTTCCTCGGGGAGGTCCATGCCGAGGATCTTGGACATCTCCGCATCCAAGCTTTCCGGGAGATCCGAGCCGGCCATCAAGCGGTGTGACGGCACGTGCCGCAGGACTTCGGTAATGTGATGCGGCATCAGCGATGAAAGCTCGATGACAATGTTCTCGCAGACACTGGCCGCTACCAGGCACTCCGTCACGTAGACGCTTGAACCCCCATGCGCAAGCACGATGGTCAGGTCCGGATACTTCCGCGCCGGCATGATGAAGAGCGAGGGGAGCGAATAGGGAATGCCGGCTCCCGTATGCGCGACCACCGTAAGCTTGTTCTCGAGGGCTGACTCAAAGAAGAAATCGCTGCGCTCGGAAATCGGATTGAGCGGCTGGTACTGCGGCTGCAGCTTGAGGGCGCGGAAACCAAGCTCTGTGGCGCAGCGGCGGACCTCGTCACGGAATTCGGAGTGAGAGATGAACGGGTCAATGCAGGCGGCGCCGGAGAACCGGTCTGAGTATGCGCGGATGGCGTCCGCGATCCGGTCGTGCTGCGCACGGTAGTCGGCGACCACAGGAAAAGGGATGAGGAGCGAGCGATCAACGCCGCAGCGATCCATTGTAGCGAGCAGCGTGTCGACCGTCGCTACCCGTCCGGTGTGGCGCGCCTCGCCGAGGTGCGTATGAGTGTCGTAGATCTGGAAGCCGTTTCTCATGGAATCTCCCTAGTTGACCCGAATCCTCACCCGGGCCTCACTCGAGTGCGCTTCGCCGTCGCTGACCCGCCACACTAGCCTGTCCGTTCCACGGAACCCCGGTTCCGGGGTATAGGTGATATCGTTGTCGAGTCCGCTAATCGTACCGTGTCCGGGCGCCTCCACAATTTGGATGCGGAACGGTCCCGGGCCATCGCGATCTGTGTAGCGCAGAGAAAAGGTGACCGGACCCTCACCCTTAACCTGGACCGATTGGCTGAAAGCACGCGGCCGGATGTTCTCTCCGGTCGCGCTGCAGCGGATCGTAATGGTCGCCACGTTGGATGGCCCGGCCTCTCCGGTAACTCTCCATTCAAAGTGATCCTCGCCGGTGAAGCCAGGCCGGGGTGTGTAGGTAATCCGCGGGGGATCGCCGTCGAGCCGGCCGAAACGGGGAGGCGAAAGGATCTCGTAGACAAGCCCCCCGGGGTCATCCGCTCCGAGCGTTGCCAGGATCGGGGATACCGGCTGGTTGCGAACCGATTCCAGCTTCGCCGAAACGGCGGTTGGAGCCGCGACCGCGTCGCCTGCGACGCGGCGAATCCGCAGCGCCCAATCATCCGTTGTCGGGGATGCCAGCTTTACGGGACCGCCTTCGATCTCCTGCACCGCCGACCATGGCTCCCGAACTCTTGCACGCGGGTCGAACCACTGTAATTCGTAGTGGTTGCCCCGGGTCAGGTCGACTTCGATCTCGCCTCCGGAGGGCAGGTAGAAAGCGTAAACCTCGCCCGGCTGGGCCAGGCAGAAGGCGGTCCCAGCGGTGACGATGTGATTGGCGGGGAACATGTCGGCTACGGGGAGTGTCTCCATGAAGCGCTTGGCCAGCACCAGTTCATCCCACTCACGCTGATATTCGGCATATCCTGTCTCGACAGGCAGCAGGCTCTCCCAGATTCCCCCGCCGAGATAGACGGCCCACCAACTGCCTCGTTCGTCAGGAGGGCGGGCTTCATCAAAGCCGAGAACCAGCGGCCGGCGGCCTCTTACGAGGGGTGCCGCGAACCAGTCGACGGCCAGTTGATTCAGCATTTGCGGAGACTTCGGATCGGTTTGAATGCTGGCGGCGTGGACGGCGTGGTGCGTTACGTATTCCGCCCTCGGGATATTCACGTTGTGAATCGTCCGGGGATGGTCATAGGGATCGATGGTGTCGAGCAGCGCCATGTAGCCCAGCGCTTCATCGAGAGTGTGGGCCTCGTTATGTTCCTCGCAGAAGTTGAAGTACAGGGCTGGAAGATCGCCGAACCTGGCCACGATCTCCCTGTAGTAGCGGCTGTAGTTGAATCCGGTCCACGCCGAGTCATCTTCGAGCACCAGGTGGATGACCAGGCCCCGCTCCTGGATGTGTTCAAACAGGGCCCGCCACTGCGCCAGTCGGGCCACATCGAAGCGGTCCGCGTTCTGCTTTGCTTCTTCGGCGGTGGCGCCGGCCCACGGCCAGACGTCCTGGTGGTCGCCGTCGATATTGTGCGTCATCACGTAGACCGAATTTACCCTGTAGGAGACTAGTTGATCGATCTGCCGTTTCTTTTCTTCCCAGTCGTTTTCGCCAAAAGCACCGCCGAGGAGATTTTCCGGCTCGTCGGCGCCGGCCTTGATCCAATAGCCGCCGTTCCGAAACTTGAAGTAGCGTTCGCCGACATACTCGAGCCGGCCGAGCCGGTACAGGTCCGGCGCGTCGACCGGCGGGTCGATGACGGCGATGGTGCCGTTGAGGCCGTTCAGGAGAGGTTCGGGACTTTGCGTATGGAAAGACCACGTACCGTTGATGTCGGCCGAAAAGCGCGCTTTCCAGACGTTCCCGTCCATGCCACCCATGCCGTCGCCGTCGTAGAAGCCTGGAACGAGGTAGTTGCCGCCATCTGGTCCGGTGAAGAGAACATCGAACGGGATTGCGAAAGGATTCGGTTCGCCCATGCCCCGGCTCTCCGGTCCAGTGAAGATGAGCTCGATCTTGCCCCAGCGGTGGAAGCTCGGGAGCGTTTCCTGTTCACGACCGCAGCTCAGGATCAAGGTGGACACAGCGAGGAGCGACAGGAGCCGGACGATTCTGGATTCGGGGGCGGTCACGCACTTCTACTCTAGTCCGATGGCCCGTTCTACTTCTACCCTCCCGGATTGGCCGACTCGCGGACCGCGGGATCGAAGGCGTAACGGAAGCTGTTCCTCGCCAGACCTTCCAGCTCTCTCCGGGAGAAACCGAAGGCGCGCGCGGCGAGTTCGTACTCGGCGGCAACGGTGGTGCAGAACATCGCCGGGTCGTCGCTGTTGAGTATGATGGGGACGCCAGCGTCGTAGATCCGGC
Source organism: uncultured Solibacteraceae bacterium (assembly GCA_964385765.1). Lineage (GTDB taxonomy): Bacteria > Acidobacteriota > Terriglobia > Bryobacterales > Bryobacteraceae > CAWELS01. Next base: position 241 of record CAYLSS010000207.1, on the reverse strand, counting down.
GGACCGGGTGGTCCTCCAGGGCGGCCACCGCACCAGTGGCCACATTGCTGCTGACGCAGATCTCGAGCGCAACGTCGGCTTTGCGCAGCCGCTGCAGCAGATCCGGATCCTCGACGGCGCGGATTCCATGGCCGATGCGATCGGCTCCCGCATCCAAAGCCGCGCGCACGGACTCCGGCCCGACGGTTTCGCCCGCATGAGGCGCCAGCCGGAGACCCCTTTCCCGGACAAAACGAAAGAC
>CAYLSS010000206.1:0-6824 GCA_964385765.1 uncultured Solibacteraceae bacterium | reverse complement strand
GCTCTTCGTCATTCTGATGACCAACCGCGTCCACCCGGCCGGCGAAGGCCGCGTGGTGTCGCTGCGTACTCGGGTGGCCTCGGCCGCCGCAGCCGCTCTGGGCATCGACACCCCCGGAGTCAGCTTGACCGGCTACAACGAAACACTGGCGGGCGTGCGCCGTCGTACAGTTCGCAACGGACAGGTGAAGACCGGCCTCGATGTACTGGCCGCCGGGAATTTCCAACGCCTCAAGGGCCGCAGAGTCGGACTCATCACCAACCACACCGGTCTCACCCGGGACGGCCGGCGCAACGTTGACGTCATGCTCGAGGCGGGTGTAAACGTGGCGGCCCTTTACTCTCCTGAACATGGAATCAGCGGCGCCTACGACACCACGGATATCGGCCATGCAAAGGATGAACGGACCGGGCTGCCAGTCTGGAGCCTCTATGGCGGCGAAAACCGTCGTCCATCGGAAGAAATGCTGCGCGGTGTGGACATTCTTGTCTTCGATATTCAGGACGCCGGAGCGCGATTCTACACCTATATGTGCACAATGCTCTACGCCATGCAGGAAGCGGCCGCCAACAACATTGATTTCATGGTGCTGGACCGTCCAAATCCGATCACGGGAGTTCATGTCGAGGGACCTATGCTGGACGACGAGTTGCGGAGCTTCGTCGGCTGCGTCTCACTACCCGTTCGTCATGGCATGACTCTGGCGGAGATTGCGCGGCTGGCCAACGACGAGCAGAGGATCGGCGCCCGCCTGGAGGTGGTGACCATGCAGGGATGGGAACGTGGAGACTGGTTCGATTCAACCGGCTTGATGTGGGTCGATCCGTCACCCAACCTCCGCAGTCTGAATGCCGCGCTACTCTACCCTGCCCTGGCGATGCTGGAAGCTTCTCCCAACTATTCCGTCGGGCGCGGCACGGACAGCCCTTTTGAGCAAATTGGCGCCGATTGGATTGATGGCCGCGAGTTGGCGGCGGAACTGAACCGGCGTGCAGTGACCGGTATACGTGTCTACCCGACACGTTTTCGGCCAGAGTCGTCTAGATTCGCCAACGAGGAGATCGAAGGCCTTCGGTTCGTTGTCATCGACCGGGAAGCGGTCAACACCGCCCGGCTGGGCATCGAGTTGGCCGCCGCCATCGAGCAGCTTTATCCCGGTCAAATCGAATGGGATGTCAATGCGAGATTGATTGGAAAACGTTCGGTCATCCGGGAGCTCCGAGACGGCGCGAATCCCACTGACATTCTGCGTGCGACCTCAGAGGAACTCTCCGGGTTCCTCGCCAGACGAGGGAAGCACCTCCTTTATCACTAGGTTCGGGGCCGTGGTCCCCATCGCCGGCGGTTCGCTCCTGCCGGATGCCGGAGCCAGAACCGACTGCGTGTGATTAGGAGGAGGAAGCAGACTTGGTGTTAGCGGCGGCGTTCTTCTTGGCGGCGCTCGCGGCCTTCAGTCTCTTCTTGGCGGCACTCATCCAGGCCGGTGGCCTGCCTCGGCGCTTGCCGCGCCCGTGGGCTAATCTCTCGAGGCTTACAATGGCTTCCTCGATTTGTTCGCGTTCTTGTCTTAATTCAGCTAGAATTTTTGCTACGTCCATCCGTCACTCCATCAGAGCATGTATCGCAGGAAAGGATCAGTTCTGAATTCGGAACAGGAATGAAAATTCTGACTGATCCCTGCAATTGCTGTTGTACTCCATTTCACAGGGCAATATCAAGCTTGTGTTCTGAATTCGGAACAAAATTGAGGGAGCAATCGCTGGAACCGAAGTTCTACACCTTTGGAGTGGAAACCAATCGAATTGCTCGGATTATAACAGAGTGCGTCGCCGCCAATACCTGTAAAACGGGACGCCGGCGACAATCAGCACCAATCCAAGCAGGGACTCACGGGGTGAACTCAGCAGTGTGCTGACCAATAATCCAATCGCTACGAGGCAAAAAAGTACTGGTACTACAGGGTACCCAAGGGTGCGATATGGGCGGACGAGTTCGGGACGTTTTCGGCGAAGCACGATCACGGCGGCCGCGGCCATCGTGTAGAGAATCCACTGGGAGAAAATGACATACGTGAACAATTCGCGATACCGGCCGCTGCAAACCAGTAGTGCGGCGAGGAAGCCGAGGGCGAGAATCGAAGCGGCTGGGGTTCGATGAGTGGGATGGACGTAGGCCAGCTTTCGGAAAAAAAGGCCATCGCGAGCGGCGGCGTAGGGGATCCTGGAGCCGGCGAGCAGGCTGCCGTTCAGCGCTCCCAGGATTGAAATGATCGCCGCCACGCTGACCGCTCCGGCCCCGGCTTTGCCGAGCACCTGCTCCATCATCGTCGCCGCGACACGTTCGCTCGACCCAACCGCCGCTGCCGGCAGCACATAAAAATAGGCCAGATTCGTGAGCATATAGACGGCCATAACCACGATGACGCCCAGGATGAGAGCTCGCGGCAGGTTCCGTTGCGGCCGCTGGATCTCAGAGGCCACCATGACCGAATTGTTCCACCCGTCATAAGCCCAGAGAGCGGCCACGAGGGCCACGAAAAAGCCGGCAATCCCGCCGGGAGCGTCGGCCGAGCTAGCGAGATTCGCGGTCGATCCACCCTCCCACGTCAAGCCGAGAACGACGATGCCGAGAATGAGTATGACCTTGGCCGCGGTGATCGCAATCTGGATCTGGCCGCCGAGCTTCACCCCGAAGAAGTTGATCACACAGAACCCAACGATGGTCAGGATGGCCACGAACTGCCCGCGAACAACTTGCAAGGGTTCGCCGTTCGGCCCGATCGGCGCATCAACCGTAAAAACAACAGCATCGAGTTGTGGAACAAAGTTCGCCAAATAAAGATAGAATGCTGTCGCCAGGGTAGCCACCGAACCACTCTTGCCGACCAGGGTCATGGTCCAGGAATACAAAAAACCCCAGAACGGGCCGTAGGCCTCCCGCAGGTACGCATACTCGCCTCCGGCCTCGGGAAGGGCGGCTCCAAGCTCGGCGTAGGTCAAGGCGCCGGCGAGCGACAGTAACCCCGCGAAGATCCAGACGAAGAACACGGCATCAGGGGAGCCGACCGCCCGCACCATCTCCGTCGGGACCAGGAAGATCCCGCTGCCTATAACCGTGCCGATCACCATCGATGTGGCGCTCCACACTCCGAGCACCCGCTTCAGCGAGCGGCGTTTTGGCTCAGACATCATCTCCCTTTCCAAACACGAACGAGGCCAGCAGTCCGATGCTGAACGTCACACTGGTACCGATTACCACGTACCAGGTCCAGGCGATATCGGTCGCGAATTTAACATAAACCATGAAGAGAAAGCCCGCCAGCATGCCGGCCATCGCAGCCACCTCGCCGACCCTGCGCGTCAGCACGCCTAAGAGGAACACGCCCAGCAAGGACCCATACAATACCGAGGCCACCGAGAGGCCCGCCTCGAGTACCGACCCCCAATGCCTCGCCAGCAGGCCGATGCCCACCAGAATCAGCCCCCAGAAGATGGTCGCGATCCGGCCCAGGCTGAGCAATCCCGAATCGTCCCGCTTTTCGGCGGCGGAGCGCCTTTCAAACGGCCGGTAGAAATCCATGATGGTAGTCGAAGCCAGTGAATTCAAGGCCGCACTCAGGTTCGACATGGCGGCGGCCAGGATGGCTGCCGTGACCAGGCCGGCGACGCCGACCGGCAGGTGATTCCATACGAAATCGGGATAGACGCGGTCCAGCGGATCGGGCGGCGGCTGTCCGGTCTTCCCGTAGTAGACAAAAAGCGTGATCCCGATCAGCAGAAAAAGGCTGAACTGCACAAAGATCACCACCCAACTGCCGAGCAGCGCCTTGCGGCTGTCGGCCTGATTGCGGGCGGCCAGCAGCCGCTGAACCAGGAGCTGTTCAGTGCCGTGGCTGGCTGTGGTCAGGAAGCAGCCGCCGATGATGCCAGCCCAAAAAGTGTAGGTTCGGGAGAAAAACTCGGACGGAGCTCCCAATGAGAAGTCGAACAGCGCGAACTTCCCGGCCTCGGATCCGACCCGGACCACTTCACTCCACCCGCCAGGGATCTCCTGGAGAATCACCGCGAAGCTCAGCACGGCTCCAACGATATAAAGCACCATCTGGACGACGTCGGTCCAAATGACCGCGGTCATGCCGACAATGAGCAGAATGGATACCAGCTCACCGGTTTCGAGCACGATGGAAACGACAATCGAGATGGCAAAGACCCTCACACCCTCGGCAAGCGCGCGCAAGACGAGGAACAGGCCGGCGGTGAGCTTTCTGATACGGTCGCCGAAGCGGACGCGCATCAGCTCATAGGCGGTGTACATCTCGCCGCGGAAATAATGGGGCAGAAAAAGGATTGAGATGACGATCCGGGCCAGAAGGTAGCCGAAGACCACCTGCAGGAAGCCCAGATCGCCCGAGAAGGCGAGGGCGGGAGTGCCGATGACGGTGAGAGTGCTGGTTTCCGCCGAAACAATCGAAAATGCAATCGCCCACCAGGGCGTGCGGCGACCGCCGAGGAAATAGTCTTTGAGGGTCTTCTGGGTCCGCCGGAATTGGGCCCCAAACCACGTGATGCCCAACAGATAGACGATCAGAACGCCCAGATCGACGTAGCGCATGGAATCCGGCGATTCTAGCACAGTCCCCGCACCCTGGCCGGGAAAGAGGGCGCGCGGAAACTCACCGGCCTCCACCGGCATCTAACGGTTTAGGGCGTACTTGGATTGCCGCCAACATCAACGGCTTCAACATTCCGAAGACGATGCCCGAAAGAAGATCTCCGATGCTGAACCGAGGTTGCGGGGCGGTTCGGGTTTCGGCTATACTCCGCAATTGTCAAGTTCTCAGTTTTGTGACTCATGGCAGGCGGCGATAGGCCTTCAGGGCCTGCGGGTGACGGAGCATCGCTACTGCCGATACTCAGGAGGCCACGAGTGCTGGTGAAGCAACTATCAAGGTTGACGATTGGGGTGACGCTACTGCTGCTTCTATTCTCTGCCGCGATCGGCCAGGAACAGCAGCAGAAGAGCCCTTGGAAGGATCGGGCGGAATACGACCTGTTCCAGTCGATCCTCAATGAAAAGGACCCCAACAAAAAAGTCCAACTGCTCGACACCTACAAGGAGAAGTATCCGGACACGAATTTCGAGCTCCAGGTACGGCTTCTTTACCTTGCTACTTATCAACAGCTCAATGACGCGGAAAAGACCTATGAGGCCGCGCGAAACGTCCTTGAGCTCGACCCGAAAAACGTTCAGGGCCACTACTTCATCACTTCCATGACGATGGGCCGAGGAACCGGCGCATCCAACCTCGCCACCGGCGAGAAGTCCGCGGAAGCGCTGCTTTCGATTCTGGCCGGGATGTCGAAGCCGGAGAAGATGTCCGCGGACGCGTGGGAAAAGCAGAAGAAGGATCTCACGCTCCTTGCGCATCGGACGCTCGGCTGGATCGCAATGAACCGGAAGAACAATCTGGAAGCGGAGAAGCATTTCACGGAAGTTCTCGAGATCGAGCCAAGGGACGGACAGGTCTCATATTGGCTGGGTACCGTGATCTTGGCCCAGCGAGATCCCAACAAGCAATCCGCTGCGTTCTTCCATTTCGCCCGCGCCGCCAACCTGACCGGTGAGGGCGCGATGGATGATCAGGCGCGCCAAAAGGTGGGCGAATACCTCACCAAGATCTACACGACCTACCATGGTGACGAAAGCGGCATGGACGAAATGGTCCAGGTGGCCCTCCAGCAACCTTTTCCGCCGTCCGATTTCAAAGTGAAATCCGCGGCAGTAATCGCGGCGGAGAAGGAAGAACAGCTTCGCCGGGAGAATCCCCAACTCTACATGTGGAGAAACGTGAAGAAGGAGCTGACGGGTCCGGGTGGCACCGAATACTTCAATAGCCAGGTTCGGAATACCGCCATGCCGTCAATGCGCGGGTATCTGGTCGCGCAATCCCCGCAGCAGCGGCCTGACACACTGGTGCTGGGCATCGAAAGCCGGAACGCTCGCGAAGTCACGCTGAAGTTGAATGAAGCATTCCGGTATCCGGCGCGTGCCGGGACGACGATCCGCTTCGAATGCGTGCCGCGCAGCTTCACGCAGAATCCGTTCAATATTCACTTTGAGTGCGACAAAGAGAAGATCAGCGGGTGGCCGCCGCCGCCAAGTCGTCAGACGACACGGTAAAGAGCACTCAGGCGAAAGGGTCCGCGATTCGCAGCCGGCTCACCGTCACGACCGGCTGTGAGTCATGATGTAGCTGAAGAGCACTCGGTCGAGGAGAGGCGTATCGCTCTTTTCACTCAGCGCCTCGAAGTCCTGAAGGAAACGCGTGGCCGGCACCGGAGCCGCACGGAGCGTGGCGTCGAACCCTCGGACGCCGGTCACCGTGAGAACCAGATCACCTAACGCTTTTTGTCAGTCTTTCATCCTCCACGCTCGTTTCTGTTCCTTATCACACAGTGCGGCAGACAGTCTGCTATCAAGTCTTCGGTTAGAATCGCTTCGGGGACAGGAACCGCCACATGGAAACTTGCTTCCTAGGCATTGATGGGGGCCAGTCGAGCACATTGGCCTGGGTCGGTGACTCGGCGGGGCATGTGATCGCAACGTCGAAAGCCGGACCCTGCAATCACGTCGGCGCCGAGGAGGGCCGGCGCAAGTTTACGTCGGCGCTGAAAGAATGCCTGGCTTCACTGCCATCGCCGTCCGGTGGATTCAAGGCAGCCTGTCTCGGCTTCAGTGGAGGCCCGGCGGACAAGGAGGAACTGGTCCGGACCATGGTCCCCGCCAAGCGCCTCGTTGTGACCCACGATGCTCTGATCGCACTG